>JAVEUB010000021.1:0-17853 GCA_034005785.1 Cloacimonas sp. (SeqCode)
TCCGATCTCTGCTCCATTATTCATGCGCCACAAACTGATGCTGCCATTGCCATCATATTTTGCCATGATAACCTGTCCATTGGGCATCACTGCAATATCATTCAGCGTGGTAGTAACGGGATAGCTGCTTTGCGTTTCCACCAGCCCCGTATTGGGGTTTAGCTCTTTCACCAGCATGCTGTTTCCACCGTCGTTTGCCTGAAGCTGATACACCCAAGGCGTGTCATTTTCTGCCAAAACCAAGCTCTGGATAGTTCCAGCTCCCTGTGTGGCAGAGGATAAATCCGTAGGGGTGTCGCCGGTGGCTACAACAAGCAAATCGTTAACGCTATAAAGTGCCGTATTGCCTTTGCGGGTAAAGCTTTTGCCCGTTGTTTTGCGCAATTGCTGTTTTAAGAAATAGCTGGTGAAGTGGGAAGATTCGTCTGCTCCTGTCCAGTTTTTCAAGTTTAAGCCTAATGGCCAAACACCACTATCCTCACTCGCGCTTAGAGTTCTGCGCAGGTCAGAGTGATATTCTTTCCAATAGCCAATTCCGCTTCCCGTAGCTCCAGGGAAATTGCGAGTTTGCAGAACTACATTGATAGGGGGATTCGGCCATAACGGGATGGAAAGAACATTCGGAGCAGAAGTAGCTCCGCAGTAGTCAGTATCCGGGTTCCAAATCCCACCTGAAGGGTGTTCAGCGTCGTAATAACTTCTTCGGAGAAATCCTCTGCGGGTTTGGGCAATAGTTCCCCATTGCGTAATAGTCCCCCGTTCCAGATATGGCTTTGCTTCAGGCCACAGGGGATTATACCAGGGCAGATCAAGCTGGGGTGGCCAAGGGTTAGCAGTGGTTTGTGGCCAGGCATTGCGGTGCAAATCTATCCAATCTATAAGCTGTGGGGTGCCGGGAGCTACGTCGAAAACAAGTGCCGGGATTGAACCATGCGGGTGTTGATATTCAAAACTGAAAACTCCATCTTTATGGCTATTTCCGTTTCCCTCTCCCAAGGCATACAGCGAGGCATAGATCTGGATGGGATCGTTATCAGCACGGCACAGAGGGTGAATTCGCAAAGTATCGATAGGATCCCAGTACCCATATTTAAGCAATATGCTCGTCTCCGAAACCAGGTTCACAAAATCTGTGGGGTTATCGAAAGGATCAGTTCCGGGAGCTGTTCCGCTAAGGGTTATATCTCCAATGAGCATCATCGTATCGGCAGAACACCAGGTTTGTTTGCCGCTGAATTGTCCCTTGATCCACAGTTTGCTATTTACAAACATGGTGCTATTTGCGCAAAAACCTCCCGAAAGCGCTGTCCACACAGTATCTCTTACCGTGAAATTATTGCGAAAACTGGCAGCGCTATCAATGCCGTAAGGATGATAGGGGTAATCAGCCCAAACATCAGCAAACACGCGGCGGGGAAGGCTAATCTGCCCAATCATGCCTGAATAGGTATCTCCATCCACGGTTATCATTACTATTGTTTCAGGATCATACTGTGCAGGCCCTACAAGCTGGCTATTCTGCCTGATCGAAGATGTAGTGGGGAAAGCCTGCTGGGGAGCATGTTCAATCAATCCTCCCCGAAAGATCTGTTCAAGCGGGAAGATTTCCGGATTGCCAAGCACTTCACCCCCAATCACCAC
The DNA here is from genome assembly GCA_034005785.1 of Cloacimonas sp. (SeqCode). GTDB lineage: Bacteria > Cloacimonadota > Cloacimonadia > Cloacimonadales > Cloacimonadaceae > Cloacimonas. The sequence continues at coordinate 1,642 of JAVEUB010000021.1, forward strand.
TGGTCCCAGAAAAGTTGGCCAATTATTGTTGTAGCCTCCACCCATCTGTTTTATCCTAAGATCGCCATTAATCTTCACAGGCCCCTGGATCTCATCATACCCAATAAAGTAGGCGTTGTTATCATTGGTAGTTTTATCCTTCTGCACAAACACCTGCGGCTCGGGAAAATCGTTCGTACCTGGGATTACAAACTCATCCTGTCTGTCTTCCGGGTAGGGCAGGCTTAGCTCAAAAAGTTTGTAATTGCCATCATGTTTTTCGATATAAGGGCTGTTATCGAAAGAGCCACCCCAAAAGGTAGGTTCTTGCCAGGATTGCCCGTAATCTGTGGAGCGATAGAAGTATTTCCCGGCTGTAACCACTATTTCCTCCGGTGAGTAAAACAGCGTGGGTGAGCCACTTAGATTGTTTTCAGGGGAGGTATTAACGGGGATTACAGTTGTTTCCCAGGTCACACCACTATCATAACTGGCATGGAATTGGTATTGAAGTAATGGGGAAGCGGAAGCGCTTACAAACATAATCGTATCCCCGGAAGCATAAGTGGCAAGCTTTCCGGCATAGAAACCATCCGGCTGCGCTTTGAATAAGCTTATCTCGCAAAACAACGCGCTGCATGAAACAAGCAGCACCAAAATGACCAATACTGTCTTCAACTGTTCCTCCCGGTTAAGTTAGTTGTTCCTGTAGGGTAGCTTGCCAATGCCACCAAACTTATGCCTATTGTGCAGGATCGGTATTCTGAACTACCTGTCAGACTGAAATACTACACTACAGACTATGCAATTATTATGCCACTTCTATAACGAATATTGGCACATTTATCGATTTTTGCTTTTATCTTCCCTGCACGCAATGCGCCATTGCGTGCAGGGAAAATGGCAGGAAAAGCTATCGGCTCAGGAGGATTTTGTCCTCAGATCAATAATCTGTAAACTGTGGCTGGCTAAGGGATCAGAACGTGAGGGTCCTTCGGTAAGCACAGCCAAACCTTGCTTCAACCCTGCTTTATGTACCCAATCGGCAATAAAGGTATGCCAGTCGCACGGGTGTTCATTTACCAACAAGGGCTGCACGCCATAGGAGAATTGCAGGTTCTGATACACCTCGTGCTGGTGCGTTACACCCACAATCCACATCGGTAACTTGAACCGGGATATCAATCTGGGAGTGCGTCCGCTGTGGGTGGGAACAAATACAGCCACAGGATTCAGGTATTCTACAGTCTGCTGCACATTGTGGGATAAGATATCCACAATGCTGGTTTTGCTGGTATCCAGATCGTAAAATGCTTTCCCTTTGCAGGCTTCGGAGCGTTGAGGTTCTGTGGTTTTGGCTATCTTGGACAGCATCTGAGCCGCTTCCACAGGGTATTTCCCGATGGCCGATTCCTCACTAAGCATAATACAATCCGTACCGTCCAGGATGGCATTTGCCACGTCTGTGGCTTCTGCACGGGTGGGTCGCGGATTATCTACCATAGATTCCAGCATTTGGGTGGCTGTGATCACGGGTTTACCGTATTTAATGGCCAGAAAAGTGAGGTGTTTTTGCACGATAGCGATGCGCTCGATGCGGATTTCCACCCCCAAATCGCCTCTGGCGATCATAATGCCATCCGCAGCCTGGAGGATGGCGTTGATGTTCCTTAGAGCGTCCGCACGTTCGATCTTGGCAATGATGAAAGGTTTGTAACCCAATTCCAGTGCAGCATTGCGTACGGTTTCCACATCTTTGGCAGATTCCACAAATGATTGGCTTACTGCATCCACACCGCCTTCAAGAGCAGCTTTCAGGCAGGCATGGTCGTGATCTGTAAATGCACTGATGCCCAGCTTGATTCCGGGTAGATTCAAGCCTTTGCGGGAGCGAAGTTCACCTCCTGATACCACCTTACAAAGCACTTCATAGCCTTCCACACTTTTTACCTTAAGCTGGATAATCCCATCATTCAAAAAGATTATATTGCCTTTTTTAACGGCTTCGGGCAGAGTGGGCAGGTTTACGTACACACGGCTCTGATCGCCTTCAATTTCCATTGTGCTAAGGGTGAAATCTGCTCCTTTCCGCAAGAGCACAGGTTCGCTGGCAAATTGGCCAATGCGCACCTTTGGCCCAGGTAAATCTGCCATGATAGTGATCGTTTTTCCGGTTTTGGCAGAGGCTTTGCGGAGTTTCTGGATTACTTCGTTATGCTGGGCAAAATCCCCGTGCGAATAGTTCAGACGGGCAATATTCATCCCGGCATGGATCATCTTTACCATCATTTTGATGGTGTCTGTGGCCGGACCTATTGTACACACTAACTTGGTTTTATGCTTGGCTAACATCATATCTCCTCCCCTTGTGCCTCTATTTGGTTGCGCTGTACGCCATAAGCATTTATCTGTTTTATAACTTGCTTATGCACAAATAAGATAGCTGGAATCAGAATACTTGCAAAGCATTTATTTTACCCCTATTCTGGAAGCTACAGTTGGGCGAAAATCAACGTGCTATAATGGCTAATCGAAATAGTGGCAGAATACCCGAATCCGTGCATGGCAATTTCTTCAGCAATTACCGAAGTGCTGGGGTAGTTGCCAAACTCTTTGCTGTAACCTTCCCAATCGCTGTTAAAGCGTAAATTCCAGGTTCCTTCGTGTGGTAAGCCAATGCGGTATGAATCTTGCGCTGCGCGGAAGAAATTTGCCACCACAATCACATCATCACCCGCACCACCCCTGTCCCAACGGTGAAAGGCAATCAGTTTGGCATTTTCATTTTCATGAAATACATGCACAGATTGTGAACACAAGCCGGCACTGTTATTATCCTGGTTCAAGCGCAGCCGGATTAAATCCCGGTATAGATTAACGATGCCACTAAAGGAGCTGTCCTGATCCCAATTTAATGGTAAGCTATCCACAAACTTACCTCCTTCCAGAAATTCCTGACCCTGAAAGAGCATAGGGATTCCAGGCGTAGTAAATACCAAAGCTGCTGCCAGGGTAGAACGTTTTTGGGCATACCAACCTGCTGTTGGTGTCGGCATTCCCAAATCTATAGTGATTTAGCCATAGATTTCTACCTTCCGTAAGTTGTGTTTGTTGTGCCAAAGTCATTTATTGGCTTTGTAATATCCTGTGTCCCTGTATCTTACAAAATGGCACTGTCAAACTCGAGTTATGTATAAACACCATATGCGAACCTGTACTTCTCTGCCAGAAGAAGCATTCAGCGCTACCACGGTTCATCATTGTGGGGATTTTACCCCGGATTAACCATTGGTCATCATCGCATTCTGCTTAAACCATCCATCTAAAGTATCCGCTAATTCTTGCCTGGTATCTGCGAAAATGTCACTCAGTTTGGTATCTTTATTATGCTGCTGTGCAAAAAGAGCTTTATTTATAATTGGAACTTGCAAAGCGCGTATGGTTACCTTCTTTTTACCGGCAAACTCATCTTCTATAATGATTTTTACATCCTTGTCCGGCTCACACAGCATTGTGCCTGGGTATATTAGCAGTACTTGGTCAATCTCAAACCTCACGGCGTATGCAAGCATTTGATAGAGATCGCTTTGAGATATTCCCTTATGTGGATCATCAGGTTTTGCAAGGATTATCTTATATTTTGCATCTGCGATCAGGCGAGTATTCTTGCAGCTAAGTATCATATCTGGCTTTATAGTAAATATTCTTGCTGTATCCAGAGTCTTTTCTGCTTTCTGGGAGGCTACTTTAACGCCATCCAGTTCTTTATTTATAAACCCCACCAGAAAATCCTCAAACAGATAATCCATCGGCAGTAAAAAAGCAAACAGCTTGAGATCATTCTTGTATCCGTAGGCTATGCTGTTGCTTAGGAACAAATAGCAGTAATCCTTCACCGTTTGGAACTCTTCATGATAGATATTAAACCGGATGCTGGCACAATCCTCTGCCGAAGCCGTGCAATCCTCCACCTCATCCAGGATGATCAGAATCTCTTGCAGTAATCTCTTGTTAGCATCGTTGGTGGTAACGCAAAGCAACATACTTGTTACATACTTTACTATGCGATTGAATTTATTGTCCATACACACGGGATCATGGGAACAGTTCAGTTTGTGCCATCTGCCCCTGGAGAGATTCTCTGTGATGTAATTTTGCACATTCAAACGCCCCTTGATGTAGGATAGTTCTTCGTCCACCTCATCATATTGTTGATAGATAGAATTGTTCAATAGCTCAAGGGTGTATCGGGCAAATAGATAGATCAGTACTTCAAAGAAATCACTCTTATGACCTTCCAAGCCTGTCTTGTAGCTGGGAAACTTGATCTTTCGGCAATAGCTAAGCCACCAAAGAATATGATACTGCATTGCCGTAACATCATCTTCGGTGTAATCTCTGCCTTTATCAAAAAATATCTTGGGAAGGAGGTTTATCCTGGTGTTGTCAAAGTGTATTACCCCCACATACTTCTGAGATCTAAGCTCGGATGTTTTATGGAGAAACTGGATAAACTGCTGTGTCTCCTCTGCTTCAGAAGCGGTTTCATCATACCATCCACCTTTCTCCCGCTTCTCCCAGATGGTTTCCAGAAATTCTTCCAGGCCATCTGCAGATTCGCTTAAATGAATCTTGTTTTGGTACTCAAACAGGTTGTTCATCTTATGCTTTTATCTTTAATGGCCATGTGTCATCCTCTATCTCGAGTCCGGCATAGTGCAATATCTCGATAATCTCTTTCCGGTCGTTCATAAAATACTCCATTAAAAGCGGGATTACTTTGCTGTTAATCTGTTTTACACGATTGTACTCTTTACCCATAAAGTAAGAATGCCCAATCTGGTAGTCACAACCCTTCTTTTTGGCGATTTTCTCATTAATTTTAGTAAGTATCTCAACATCATGAATGTCGTAACCTGAAATGTTGTATAGGGGATACATAGCTTCAAATTCAAACCTTCTGCGCAAGGCTATATCCAAAAGAGCAAGAGATTTGTCCGCTGTATTCATAGTACCGATAATGTACAGATTGGACGGCACCATAAATTCATCACCTGAAGGCAATGTGCACTTAAGGGGAATCTCACCATGTGACCTCTTATCAGGTTCGATAAGAGTAATTAACTCTCCAAATACTCTGGACATATTAGCCCGGTTTATCTCATCAATCACAATAACGTAACGGAGGACATCTTTCGATACAGAATGAAGGTCTTGCAACTCAATAGTACTCAACAGATCTTTTTTGCTCTCATAGGTCTGATCTTCATATACATCTTTAACGAATTTATAATATTCAAAAAGCGCATTCACACAGCAGCGCATAAAAACCCCATCGCGTTTCGTAAACGACAGAGAACCTTTTTCCTGAACATCCGGTCTTAAACCCTGAATAAAATCTTCATAGCTGTAATTCTGATGAAAAGTTATGAATTCGATTCTATTGCCAAGCTCTCGGTTAAAAACCTCTTTTGCTTTGTCTATATCAGTTATTGCGCACCCTTCAACGATTTCTGCTGCCCGTAAAATAGTGTTGTAAGTTTTGCCTGTGCCGGGAGGTCCATAAAGGATAAGATTCAAGGGGTATTGGTTTAGCTTTCCTTGTGCAAGAACCGGCATATCTACTCCTTTGGGTATATTGTTTGTTCTAATTGTTTTCGAGCCGCTGCTACTCTGATAGGCAGCTTCCAATATTTCATAAAAAGGAGCATTGGTTTTTGCTTTTATGCTGGATAACAACTCAAGATACTTTTTGTTCTGCTTGATGCCATATTCTTTATGAAGATATGATGTGGTGTATTTATTAACTGGCAGAAAACGCTCCGGAGCAATCAGATACATTGAAGCTGACAGCCTTATTAAACCCATTCCAGTAATAGCTTTGGTTTCAGCAAACAGTTTGTCAGTAACCCGATCTTCCAGTATCGCGAAGAAGAAATCCCAGAGTTTGTTAATTTCACTACTATTATCGCTGCCTTGATACCCTACTAACCAAGTACTCTGCACATATGCTCTAATATATCCGGATATATCCGAAGGTACAAAGATTTGTAACCTATTAGCTATATCCTGTAGAATCTCTAAGCTATTGTTAGAGCCATACTTGTAGATCATAAGGAAGAAACTGAAAGGATCTATTTTACTAATCCGTTGCTGTTGTTTCTGTGCATTAGTATAATCGAGCGCTTTTACTTTTACAGTCGACAGCAATTTAATTAATTCATCCTGCTTGTCCCGCATAGTCTTAAGGTAATCTACTAGCTCATTATGGGTTTGTATCCATGTAAATCTTTGCATCTCTGGCATTGGCGGTTCCTCCAATTATTTGTGAAATCAGGGGGGGCAACATTGGAGCTTCATACTTGTTTTCCGTCAAAGAAAAACTCCCAATGTGTCGTCCGAGATAATCGTCCCATACTTATCAAATCCTTGCATTTGGGGCAATTTGATAACAACTTCGTGCGGGTAAGGGAATTTTTTTTGGGCAAGCTCCATGGTAAAACCCTCAAATTTCCCTATCCATATATAGGTATCCGGGAACAAATGGCAACAGCCCATCTTCCACCGCGGCTTTAACGCTGTGGCAGGGGAGGTTTTGCTCTGTTATCTGCTCTCTGCTGATGGTTTGTAAATCCACGCTATCGGGATATTTTGCCTGCATTGCCCACAGCATCTTGATATATAGGCTATACCATGATGGCAGGCGCACACTATCATCCCTATCCCGCAGCAGGTTCAGGTAATTGCGAAAGTCGTTGCGGTATGCTTCGCTGGGGTTAATGGCTTTTATCTGCCGGGCAATGGTGGCGTACTCAATGTTTTTCGGCTGAATGGGCATCTTGGGAGCACGGCGCATCAGCGTGCGCTTCAGGCGTGGGTGATAGTAGTATATCGCCCCGTCCAGTTTGCCGGAAAAGCCTTTTATTCCTTCTTTTACAGTTGCTTTCATGTTACACTCCTACTATTCATCCTCACTTTGGCTGACAACCAAAATCAGGGAAAGCCATTTTTATCCCACTTTTCTTCCTTGCTCCAAATTGTCAATCAAACATTTATCTCCCCTTAATCAAGCCTTAATAGTTAACGCTTGATTAAGGAATGATGATGGTGTGATGAACACCCACAAGCAAGGAAGAAAACACAGTATAGCGTTAAGTATAACAGATATAGGCGAACGTAAACATACCAGCTTTTAACCTTTCGGTTGGATCCGCGTCCTACTCAAGCACTTCCTCCAAAGTTGCCAGTGATTCCTCTATTTTGGACGATAGCACCGCCTCTTGCGTTGTGTGAAAAGATAGTAAAAGAGACAGCATCAACCTCCTTTTAAGTTTGGGCAAAGCCGGATATCTGGTTAATTTGTAGTTAAACGGCTAAGGCTATACTGGGAGAACTAATGAGTAAAATTCTTTATGTGGAAGATGAGTTAATCCGCAACTACGGCACTTGCAAGAAACTATTCTTCTCACTGCTTGATCCCCAAGCGCAGGAAAAGCTAAATGAGCTTGAACAGCGGAATTCCATTACCCAAAATGATATCCAGGATGCCTATCAAAATGTTTCGGCTGTGGATATCTGTGCTACTTATCCTGCTGCTCTGGCAAAAATTAGCTCTAACCGTCAGGATTATGACCTCTTTGTGATCGACCGTGATCTTTCGGCAATTCCCTATACAAGCGAGATTGATAAAATTACCGAAGTGCTTACAACGCTTGATTTTCCCCGTCCATCCGAGCTCTTGAAAGAGTATCAAGGCAGAGAAGGTGATCTGTTGCTGCTGATTCTCTTGAAGGCAGATCGCGAATGCCGTAACAAGGTATTTCTGGTAACTACTTACACGCCTGAAAGCCTTAGCTCGATGAAAGTATTTCAGGACGTGCTGGAGGTAACGGATTTTCCTCAGGATAGGATTATCGAAAAACACAGTGCTGGTGAGGATAAGATTGTATCCGTACTGGCAGACTTGTCCTCTTTTAGCATTCAGAATGCCTACACTAAAGAGTGTGCCATCCTGCGCAGGTGGTTCTCAGAAAATATGGTAAACGTATATGTGGAGATGGTGAAAGCCTCCGCAGACCACGGACGGAAGATAGATTTCCTGCAGAAACTACGCCCTCTGCTGGAAACATTGTTGGTAAGCCTGGCACGTAAAATCCACGAAAACAATGCCCGTTATTGGGACGATGGAGCAGAACCTAACCTGCGGGTAATGGAATTCGTGAAAAGCCTGGATTATCTGGATCTGCGATGGGAGATTGACTACAACAATGTGGTTAAACAAGCATTGTTCTCACTCTGGAAAATTTCCAGCGACTATGGCAACCACCCCAATTCAAACCCCGATGACGTTACCAGCTACACAGTTAAAACCTTATTATACCAGATAAACGACGTGATTTTGTGGTACGATAGCGCTATTAAAGGCGGAAATCAACGCAAAGAAACTTAAAAGAACATCGAAACAGCCCACAACAATATGCGTGCAAATCTGGAATAAAAAATGCATTAAAATTCTTTAGATAAGTGAACTACCTGGGAGTTTTTATGAAACAGCTTATGCGTAACGTTCTTTTTATCCTGCTGATCTGCTTGATAGGCCAGCTTTCTGCAGAGATCAGCGTTCAAATTGGCTATGGGACGACCGGCAATTCTGCCAATGGTTATCCAACTCCATCTGCCACTTCTGTTTACAATGGGAGTAGTACCAGCCCGGCAGATTCCTTGCTTACGGGTACCACCTCCAATTATCGTTCCAATCTAAGGCTGCTGATGCAAGCAGGAACATATAGCCAGCCTCCCAATCCGGCTATCTTGAAGTTTCCGGAAAACCAGGCTACCTGGTTCACCGATCCTATCCTGCGCTGGCAAAGTGGAGGCGGGGTTGTAGATTCTTACGATCTATATTTGGGAACAGAAAACCCTCCGCCTTTTCTCTTTAGCACAAACGAGCCTAACTACAGCGCAAATCTGGCACCAGGAACTACATATTATTGGAAGGTAGAACCGCGCAACCAGTATGGAACCAGCCCCTCCTCTGAAATACGGAGTTTCAGAACAGCCGCTGCCGATGAACTGGCAGAAAGCTTTGAAGGTGAGCCGTTTCCGCCTCCAGCTTGGCTGCCTGTACAAAGCTATGCACGGGACTCCAGCCGCTTTTATCACGGTGCTTTTGCTGCTGGTACGCTTTCTGCAACATACTCCAAACTTATTTCAACTCCGCTGCTAAACATTCAAAGTACCGATAGTTTCGAGTTTAGAATCTCAGCCTTCCAAAGTGGACAATACCAGATACTTCAGCTTTATAGTTCTCCCGATCGAATTACCTGGCAACCAATAGGAACAGAACAGCCACTTGCCCTGTATCCAAGTTTTAGCTACATTAAACAGGAACTTGTGGGCTTAAGTGGGCTATATTATCTGGGAATTGGCGTTTTATCTTTGCAGGGCAGCAGAAGTATCAGCATTGATGCTGTTTTTGGGCCTCAACTTGCCGCAGTAGCACCTCAAGCTTGTGAGCTATATGCTCCGGTATTGGGTATGGTTGGTTTGCCGCAAACCCCTGTTCTGAAATGGCGTCCTGCCACCGATGGCGGAATTCCCAGCAGTTATACAGTGTATCTGGATGAAAATCCCCAGCCACAAACCCTGATCGGCACAACAACAGATTGCCATTTAGAGGTAAACCTACCTCTTGTGCAGGGGCAAACCTATTACTGGAAAGTGGTTGCGCACAATCAGTATGGCGCAGCACTGGCAAGTGAATACTCTTGGTTCAAGGTGGGCGATCCACCCCTGATTAGCAGCTTTCCCTGGCAGGAGACATTTGGCGAGGATACTTACAGCACTTTTCCACTACCCAATTGGGAGAAACTAACAGGTGCCCTTGTAGATAATACAAGCTTAGTTTCTGGAGGTAACTGGTCTGAGCAGCAATGGTTACTTACCGGTGTCCAGCCCAATTTAGCGGCTTCTTCAATTGCCACCTCTACCTGTAATTCTTATGATTGGCTGTTTACTCCCTGGTTTGATCTTGGCACTGGCGATTATGAGCTGGAGTTTGATCTTGCTTTGGTGTTTACTTCAAGTTATGATGGCCATTATCCTACCGCACACTGGGAGCGTTTTGCCGTTTTAATTGGTAATGGCGAGCAGTGGGGTAATGCCAATGTGCTAAGAATGTGGGATAATCAGGGTTCGGACGATGTGTATGAGCAGATATCTGCTACCGGTAGCAGAATCAGGATAAACCTGGCAGGATATACAGGCATTAACAGATTGGCTTTCTATTCCACTGCCGAGCAGGGACAACTTCTCAATAACTTGATGATAGATAATATCACTATTCGCCAGCTACCGGATACGCCTATATGTACAATCTCTCCCCAAAATTGTCAATTTGGCACGGTGAACCAGGGAACTATGCCCACTCAAGCTTTCACCGTGCAAAATACCGGTGCAGAACCTCTGCTTGTTAGCTCTATTGTGGTAAATGGCAGCCCGGCTTTTACTATGCGGGATTTACCTACTCTGCCTCTTACCTTGGGGATTGGTGATAGCCTTACTTGTGTGGTGCAGTTTACACCCTGGGACGAGCTTTATCATGTAGCCACTGTAGAGATAACTGATAACCGGATGCTTCACACAGTGCAGATTGATGGCAGAGGGCATAACGGAACCCTATACACGCTGCCTTACTCTGAAAATTGGGATTCTCTTCCCAACCATGAATTTCATTTCAATTGGCAGCGCTTTGTTAGCGCCACTTATCCTGTAACTGAAATAGATGTAAGCCTTGGTTCTCCGGCAAGCCCTCCCTGTTCCATGAGTTTAAATGAATCCAGCTTCGATAACTGCACTTTGATCTTATCCAGTCCCTACATTCATCCCTTGATAGCCTTGCATACCATCCGCCTTAGCTTTATGCTTAGGGGATCCTATGCTGACATTGTGCAGCTTGGCACTATCAGCGATCCTTATAACCCTGCTACCTTTAATTCGCTTACAAGCTATTCTATTGTGCCTGAATGGCAAAGCCATGAGTTTGATTTTTCCAGCTACTACGGCACGGACAGGTTTATCGCTTTTAGATATATTGCAGGATCAAGCGGGCATGCTGTGTATCTTGATGATTTGGTTTTTGCCGCAATGCCAGTAAACGACCTCAGCGTGGTATCTTTTACCGGAAACAACACTCCCACAATGGGAATACCAAATGCTTATCAGGTTTTAGTGCGTAATAGCGGCTCGGAAGCACAAACTGCCTACACGCTAAAGCTGTATGCTGAAGATGTTTTATTGGCGCAAGCAGCAGGTTCACCGCTTGCTGCTGGAGAGCAGGTGCTTATTGATGTTGATTGGACACCACAGAATGTGTGGACAGGCTATCTCCGGGCATATATAGATTTGGCTACGGACGAAGATGCAGCCAACAACTACAGCACTTATCTACCCATAGATGTGCTTCCGGAAGGGCAAATATCCGTTACTGTAGGTTCGGGTAATGAACTTGCTGCAAAGCCGGTTAGCTTCGCTTATCAGGGCAACTTGTACCAAACCCTGATTTACCCTGAGGAGCTTGGGGCTACAGGCTCTATAACCCGCATTACCTTGTATAACAGCTTTGAGACTTCCGTGCTAAACACCCCCCTTAGCATCTGGCTGGGAACCACAGATTTGCCCGATCTCAGTGCTGGTTTAGTTAGTTCTGAAGGGCTGTGGGAAGTATATAGTGGCAATCTGGATTTTCCTGCGGGGGAACACACTATTCAGATATCGCTGGATAATCCCTATCCATACACTGGTGGAAACCTGGTTCTAATGGTTTTTCGCCCCCAGGATACCCAAACATATCCTGGCGAAAACATGTTTAAGTGCCAAACCCTTGGCTCCAATCGGGGCAGATATTATGGCAGCTTTATAAATCCCATTGATATCTGTTACCCACCTAAAGGGTATGCCACAAACCAGTTTCCCCAAGTTTCTTTCCTCATTTCCCCCTTTACCAGCGAAACTAATCTGCTTATTCAGCCAACAGAAGTGAACTTTGGCAATTGCTATGTGCATACCCATCAGACAAAGCAATTTAAGCTGTTAAACCGCAGCAGTCAAGCCTGGCAACTAAATTCCCTTGCTCTTACGGGTGATGCTGCTTTTTCTTTAAGCGAAATGCCAATCCTGCCCCAAAGCCTGGAACTGGGAGAAGCGCTTTCTGTAACCGTGAATTACGCACCCCAAAATCCTGGCAATCACAGCTCTGCACTTACCTTTACAGATAGCCAGAGGGGGCGCACCCAATTCGGCATTACCATTTCTGCCTCTGCCACCGATGCCAGCATCAGTGCTTTGCCATATATCCAGAATTTTGATGCTGTAACCATGCCAAATCTGCCAAGCGGCTTTGGCAAACTGGTGCAATCCAATGGAAGTGATGCTTCTGTTGCCACTTCTACCTACAATACCCCCTATAGCAGCCCAAACTGCATCTCCTTAAGAGATAACCCCACAAACACATCTTCCACTGTTATGCTGCTTCTTCCGCCAGTTGCCGATAACGTATCTATTCGCGATGTACGGATCAGCTTTCTGGCAAAGTTCGTTAGCAATCCCACCTCTATTAGAATCGGTGCAACCGGTAGTTTAAGTGATCCCACGGCTTTTGTAAGCCTGGCAACCTTTGCTTTAACTTATGACTGGAGGCAATATACAGCCACTATAGCAGCTTATCAAGGTAGCGGACGGCAGATTGCCCTTGCCCTGAATAATATTGCCGCTACTCAATATGCCTGTGTGGATAGTATTGTGGTGGAATACCTTGCTGCAAAAGATCTCGCTGCTGTAGCATTATCTGGCAAGCAAACGCCTGTTTCGGATGCAGAGGAGCTTTATGAGGTTAGCGTGTTCAATTGGGGTAGCATGCTGCAGGATAGTTACCAGGTAAAGCTATGCAATCTTGAAGGTGCCGAACTTGCCTCTGCGGCTGGCTTACCTGTGGGTGGGGGGCAAACGGTTGTAGTTTCAGTTCCTTTAGCTGTATCAAACGCAAGCCCTGTGAAGGTGTACGGGAAGGTGGTTTTAGCAATGGATGCTGATCTTACCAATAATGAAAGCCCTCTGCTCTCAATCTATCCTATCCCTCTAAACGCTGTGGGCATAACCGTGGGGGCAGGTAACCAGCTGGAGCGTATCCCAGTGGATATGTACTACAGTAGCTCGCTGTTTGAGACCATTTATACAGCCGAAGAGCTATCCAACCAATCAGGGAGTATAACGGGTATCTGTTTCTATAATAGCTTTACAGAAGACATCCTGCAGAAACAAACACAAATCTGGTTGGGAACCACCGCTCAAAGCGACTTGGCTGCTGGCTGGATACCTGCTTCGCAGTTGTATCAGGTTTACAATAGCTTTCCAGATTATCCCAGCGGCCAGAATGTTATTGCCCTCAATTTCCCTATCCCCTTCCCATACGATGGTTCGCAAAATCTGGTTATGCTAATTATGCGGCCTCTTGAGATGTTCTTTTACTCTTCGTCCGATGTGTTTTTCTCGCAAACAGTAGGTAGCAATCGTAGCCGAAAGGTGCAAAGCAACTCGGATATCTATAATCCCGAATTTCCTCCGGCAGTTAGCACTCTGAACGGTCGCTTTCCCAAAACTACGTTCATGATCGTGCCCAATGCTTGCGGTACTATTGCAGGAACGGTATCAGATGCAGCAGACACCCCCCTAAACGGCGCGCAGGTGAATATCCTCAATACCGAATTTACTGCGGTTACTGATGCATCAGGTTATTTTTCCTTTTCCAGCCTTCCCGCTGGTGTTTACCATTTGCTATGCACGAAACACGGCTATCACAATGCAAACGTTGAGCTGGAGCTTTCCCCAAATGAACAGGATACACTGGCTATTACGCTTAATCCCTTGCCTGTGGTAAATGTTAGCGGACGGGTAATCGCTGGTGAGAGTGGAGCCATTGTGGGCAGTGCCATTATTGTTTTGAATGGTTATCAGGATTATCAGGCTGAAATGCCCCAACAGGGTCTGTTTGTAATTGATGGCGTGTATGCCAATCAGAATTACAGCTATCAGATCAGCGCTAATGGCTATGCACCCCTAACGGGGATTGTGGAAATAGGAAGTGAGGATTATCTGTGGCCAGATCTCGCGCTTGGCGAATTGCTGTTACCGCCATGTAATCTGCAAGCTTCCATAATAGAGGCTCCTGCGGCGGTTTTGGTATCTTGGGAATTATCCGATTCACTTAGCTATGCGAAAAAAACTGAGTTTTCTCGTAGCAGGAATATGCAGCGCATGCTAAGTGGCTATCTTGTTTGGCGCATGCGTAGCGAGATGCAAAACCTACCGCAAAACTGGATCTCGTTAACCTCACAACCTGTATTGCAAAACAGCTTCACAGATTTTCAGTGGCTGGAACTTACTTCCGGAAACTGGCTTTGGGCTGTGCAGGCGCAATACAGCGGGGGAGGCGGATCTCAAGTTGTCTTTTCTAACCCGCTTATCAAAGAATCTGAGCTGGGTGCTTTGGTGGGTATTGTTCAGGGTTCCGGAGCAGTTGCCATTTCCGGAGCGGTTGTAGAAACCGCATTTGGCGAGGTGCTTACAACTGAACAGGGAGCTTACTATCTGTCCTTACCTGCGGGATTGCATAGTGTAACTGTGCGAGCAGCAGGGTATTACCCGCTTAGCTATGATGAGGTTGAGGTTTTTCCCTGGCAGAATACGCGCCAGGATTTTCACCTTGATCCTGTTTCTATTACCGAGGAATTACTCCCGATCCCTGAAACACGCCTGCTTGGCATTTTCCCAAATCCCTTTGCGGGTAGCACTTGCCTAACTTATTCCCTAAAAACTCCACTTACCGTTAGGGTGGAAATCTATAACCTCAAAGGCCAGCTTGTGCAGCGGCTGCAACCCCAGGGAAAAGCCCCTGGAACGCACACAACACAGCTTTTTGCCTTAGACAGCGGGGGGCGCAGCTTGCCTGCAGGGGTATATCTCTGTCGCTTCCAAGCTGGTTCCTATGCTCACACCCAAAAGATGCTGCTACTGGAGTGAGGAGGGGATTCAGCATACCGGAACTACCAGTCTCGTCAAGCTAAGATAGCTATCAATTTTCGATAATGAGCGTGTTATTGGGTACTTCGCTCGTTTATCACCTCAGAAAAAAGCTGTAATCTCTCTTTATTCTTCCTTGCTTGCATTGGCTTAGCATTGGCGATGCATTGGCTATCGCATCCACAATGCTAAGCCAATGCTAAGCCAATGCGTTTAGGGAAGTAGGGTTTGTGAGCTTTGCATTAGTGCTATCCCGCTAAGAATACGGGCAATTATGCTAAATGTGCTTAGAAAAATCTGTATAAACAAGCCAAATACATTGAAAATAGGAAGGCAAATTGCATTACAAGGCAAGGTACAGAAAACGGTTAGCACTTGCTACCAGGCAAGAGAAAATAGAGGTATTGTTAAAAAAATATTGCACTATACAAGGAGATAAGCCATGAAAAAGCTTGCGTTAGTTATCATGATCGCAGCGATCTCGATCTCATGTTTTGCCGGTATTGACGAATATTATTCGTTCAATGCCACCACTATCACCTACGCACCTATCACCGGAACAGCAATCTCCAGCATTTTACAGGATGATGAATTATCCGAAAACATTCCTATTGGTTTTACCTTTCCCTATGGAGACGCTAGTGTTTCCGAGATAAAGGTATCCTCAAACGGGTGGATTGGCGTGGGAACTACCCTTACGGACAGCAACTTATCTAATTCCCTAATTTCCACCACCTGGCACCCTGTGCTTGCTCCACTTTGGGATGACACCAGTTTGTCCGGAGGCACAGCCGAGTACCTATCATCCGGAACTGCCCCAAACCGAGTTTGTACTATTCAGTTTGGCAACATGCACTGGAATTATAGTTCGGATAGTTTGTTTAATTATCAGGTAAAACTGTATGAAAGCGGGAAAATAAGTTTCACCTATGGCGCTTCAGCCGGTGCCCCTAATTTTCCTTCTGCTTCCATAGGCATAAATATGGCACCTGGGGGAGTAGATTGGTTTTTAAGTGTTACCCCCGGGGCAATCCCCACTGTTTCTCAAACTGCGGAAAATGCTAACATCGAGGAGTTTCCTGCCAGCGGCACGGTTTACGAGTTTCTGCCCGTTACCCAATCTCCCAATGATCTGGCGTCACTAAGTGTAACAGGTAA
>JAVEUB010000257.1:0-4216 GCA_034005785.1 Cloacimonas sp. (SeqCode)
CATTGCTGTAGATGGTAAAATCAGTGTCGTTTGCGGACATGTGATCTCTAACACGGTGGAAAACATGCTGTTAGATAAATATAGCACAGGCTTGAGACAGGTGCATATTCATTATCACCCCTATATGATTGAATCAAGCCTGGGTTCTATTGCTACGGAAATCCCGCCCCAAACATCCATGCACGATCCCTCAAATACCAATCAAGGAGAACGCCTATGAATTGGGGAAAACACATTCTGCTCTCACTAATCGTTATCTTGCTGTTCTCGTTCAGCTTATATAGTTTTTTCCCAAGCCCTAAAGCCAATTCTAAAACCAAACTAATCCCTGCTCTTGATCCCTGGATTGTGGAAACCATACCCCAGGGCGGCAGCATTTTCTCTGCACTGGAAAAACAACCGGTGCCCCTGAAAGAAATAGCAATTCTGGCTTTCCGCTTTGGTGACTATATTGACGTCACCACCATCCAACCGGGTGATACGCTAAAAGTACTGCTCACACCTGATAAAGGGCACATTGCCAAGATGATGTTTGTGCAAGAGCCTACGCAGCGGCATCATTTTGTGGTTCAGGGAGATTCTTTGCTATATACTCTGGAAGCATTGCCGATAACGAAGAAACAGAGGATTATCGAAGGTATCATGCAGAACACTCTGGATGCCACTCTTCTTGCCATGGGGCTTGCTCCGCGGGATAAGCAAAACATAAATAACGGCCTTGAAGGTGAGATAAACTTTGCCCATGATGCCCGCAATGGTGATAAATTTATAGTATTCGTGGAAGAGCGTATCTTCGAGGGTAAAACCTTGCCAGGACGTAAGATATACTATGTGCAGTATAGCGGACAGCGCACTGGAACGCATGAGTTATTCCGCTTTGAGGATAAGGACGAAACCTCCGTACTGAATGGCCTCTACAACCTTACAGGTAAAAGCAATAGCACCAGCGGAGTTGGTTTTCCCTTAAATAGTATCCACGTTGTGTCCAAATTTGGCAAGCGACTTGATCCCTTCAGCGGCTGCTGGGCAAATCATCAGGGTGTGGACTATCGTGCCCATTACGGAACTCCCGTGTTTGCAGTAGCTAATGGCTCGGTAGCCTCAGCAGGCTACAATGGCGGATGGGGCAATCAGGTGCAAGTTAAACACCCCAGCGGCTTAAGCTCGCAATATGCACATCTGTCCTCCATTTCTGTGCGTCAGGGGCAAACTGTTAAACGGGGACAGGTTATCGGCCGCGTTGGCTCTACAGGCCGTTCTACAGGAGCGCATCTGCATTTTGGCTTGCTGCAAGGGAAAAGCTTTATCAACCCCACAAACCTGAAAATGGTAGGCGCAGAAAAGCTTAACGAGGCACAGATGGTGGAGTTCAAGCGCCAGCAAGAGATAATCCGCGGCGAAATGAGGAATCTTAATTCTTAATTGTTAACTTCAGGTTCTTCCACGCCAGGATATCCATATATTCCCGGTTCAAGCGGCTGTAGCTTCACTTCTGGAACATCATCCTTCGCTTTAAAAAGTTCTTGAAAGTGAGAATCGTAATACAGCACGGTTAAGCTATTATCTTCTGCATACATCACATGCACGGTGCGGGTGGTGGAAAGAAACCAGACAAGTTGCTGTGTTTCTTCATCCATGTGGTTTTTTTCGCCATGCATCTGTTGTAGGGTTTTCAGCACGTAATCATCATTTTCTTCTGTGTTATCTGGGTTGTACTTTATAAACCAACCAATCATGCGCTCGGTTTTTGGCTCGATAAACAGGATTATTGCCGAGACTAAATCGTTATCAGTAGGTGTATATGTGATTGTGTTCACCCCCGTGGCAGTGTTTTCAAAATTGCTTAAAGCGAGGATGGAATCGGCTTCCGTGGCTAAAATAGCGTAGGAAAGATTAAACAAGCCGCTTTGGGCAAACAAGCCCAGCGTGCAAACAAGTAGCAGTAGTAAGAGGTATAGTTTTTTCATGTTAAATCCGTTAATCTTCATCGCTCCAAGTTTACACGCAGCGGCTGGGCGTCAATAAAAATCGTGTAAAGATTTGTTAGCAGGGAATGCCTGCGTCTCGCAGGCAAGGATTGTTGGCGTCTCGCCGACAGTTCAATGATGCTTTCCTGGGCAGTATCTATACCATCCTACCTTGCAAAATGGCTGTCAGCGAGACGCCAACATACCTTTTCGGCCTACGAGCTTGTGCGAAAACGCTTGTCATTCCTGCGGAGGAGGCTGTGTGAAAACTCCCATATCAGTTTCTATGGGATCGAGGATAGTAGTTGATATTTATGTGCAATTGCATAAAGATAATCATGAATATGCAACAAAAGTCTTGACAAAAATATGGCTTATAATATTGTTACACAATAATATGAACTAATGGAGCACAGACAATGAGTTATATCTACGGTGAAGCCAGAAACCAGTTCACTATCACATCCCTTGATGAACAGATAGGCCAAGATAATCCAGTTAGGTTGATTGATTTACTGGTAAACTTGCTATTCACAGAGGAAATTGGGGAAACATGCTTGAAGGGGACAAATAAAACAGGGCGACCAGCATATCATCCAAGGCACATGATGAAATTGTTTGTTTATGGATACATGAACAGGATAGCATCTTCCCGTAGGCTGGAGATGGAAGCCCAAAGAAATATTGAGCTTATGTGGTTAATAAACAGTGTCCGTCCAGACTTTAAGACCATTGCTGATTTCCGTAAGGATCACCAAGACACAATCACCAACATGACGATCAAGTTTAATCGGATGCTGAGGGATAAGGGACTGATAGCTGGTGAGTTAATGGCTCTTGACGGCACTAAGATCAAGGCCAATGCTGGAGCAAAAGAGCTTAAAAGCGAGAAACTTACAGAAAGCATTCAAGAGATCGAAGCTGCAATTCAAAGGTATTTTGTTCTCCTTCAACAAAATGATCTCAAAGATGATCTGGACGATCTGGATGCCAATACAATGAATACTGTAGAATTGATTGAGAAAAAAATCAAAGAGTTACAGGAGAAACAGGCGCAACTGAAAGATTATCAGAAGGTTGCAGCCAGCACCACGAGAGGGAAGGTCAATCCTACAGACCCAGAGTCCAGATTCATGAAGGGGCAGCATGAAAGTTTTGCTGGGTACAATGTTCAGGTCATCGTGGATTCCTTGTTTAAGCTTATTGCTGCTTCGCAGGTTACCCAATCATCAAATGATCTCAATGAAATGATCCCCGCCCTAGAAAACCTTAAAGAAACCATGGATATTGAGCCGACAATCCTTTTAGCTGACAATGGCTATGAAAATATTGCAGCACTTCAGACACTAGAATTAGAGGGCAAAACCAACGCTCTTGTGATGCCAAAAGAAGAAAGTAATGAAGAAGAAAACTACAAAAAATCGTCGTTTAAGTACGATGAAAAGAAAGACTGCTATTACTGCCCGAAAGGTCATGAGTTAAAGCGAAAGGGTGGCATTCAAAAGCGTAAGGAACGCTGGGCTCAAGTATATCAGTGCAAGAAAAGCACTTGTGCAAAATGTGCCAATAAAGCCAAATGTAATAAAAGCAAAGAGGGAAGAACGATCACACGTTATACGGACGAAAAATGGGTTGAAGAGTACCACAATAAAGTCAAAAATTCCACGAACAAAGCACTGCTCAAAAGAAGAAAAGCTATTGTGGAGCATGTATTCGGCACCCTCAAGTGCTGGATGGGAAAGATTCCATTGCTATTGCGAGGGAAGAGAAAAGTTCAGACAGAAATAAATATATATACGACAGCATACAATCTTAAGCGATTGATAAAGCTGTTCGGCATCAATGGAGTGATTAGCCGATTAATGGCCAATTTGGAGGTTAACTGGGATTCTTTTACTAATCTTCCCAATATTAATGCTGCATTTCCCATATGTTTCGTGTGGCTCAGGAATATCTCGGTTTATCGGACACTTTCTATATGATTCCTACCTTATCGTAGAGTACGACCAACAAGGCTAATTTTAGTTTTCACACAGCCTCCTCCGCGGGAATGACGGAAGGATTTGCAGTTTTCGCACAAGCTCGAAGACGGGAATGACGGAAGGTTTTCACACAAGCCCTTTATGCAGTCCTGCGGATTAATTCCACGGCGTTGATCTTGCCAATACGTTTTAAGGGAAGCAGCACACTAATCACAGTAAGAAAATAAGAGACGAAAATAACCAGCAGATAATCCCCCAGCAAAAGCT
>JAVEUB010000258.1:0-4195 GCA_034005785.1 Cloacimonas sp. (SeqCode)
CCGATCTGTTATTGAGATTATCTTGCGGCTTTATCTAATGATAAAGCACTATTCAATTCACGGTGAAGTTAAATTCAAGCTCGCTGACAATCCAAAGTATCGGTCGATGCTTCTTTCAGCTCATGCTATTGCGTCTGCAGCAAATATCGGAAAGGTTGCTCTTCAACAAGGTAACCCCCTAGCCATAAATTATGCTGAATGGCTAGCTTTACTGAGGTACCTAGTTCCATCATTAAAATATTGGGTTTTTGACAAACAGAGACTGAAGCTTGAGTATATGGTGGAATTAAACGATGAAAATTGGGACAAGCTCTTAAGCTCATCAAGCGTTTTGTTAGAGCATGTATACAAAAAGGATCTACCGGTAATTGAACTTGGTGCATTCGAATAATATCCGACTGTTGGATATGTTTTGTTGCAAATCATGTTTCATAATGACTGACTAGATGTTATGGAGGCTTAGAACCAGCAAATGCTACACTGATTATCTGGCCAAACAAGCATTCATTATTGAAGCCATATTTGACCTAAACAACTTCTTGATTTGATTGCGAGACGTAAACATCAAGGTGAGAGCCCCATCCCCCAATTGATGCAGAACAGCACAAGATTACTTCTATTCAGAAGCATCGTGAGCCTGTAGAGATTCGATCAAACGATCAAAGTTTTTGGTATCGCTTTGGGATGATCGATAACTAACGTATATAGAGAGCATAATAGACAGCACACTGAGTATCAGTACTGCGATACTTATAATCAGGTTTATTTTGGAGTACTTTCTAGTTTCTTCGCTTGTTTTTTTAGTTTCCTGATTGATTTCCATTAAGGCCGCATGAGCAGTGCGGGAATATTCGCAAAACAGTTCGAACCCTTTTGTCATACCCTTCATAGACCCTTTGAAGGCAACTAAATAGTTTTCGAAAGGATGCTGCTCGTTGCCCACACTCGGTTTATCTAGAGCGATTGGAGAACTTGAATCAGGGTTGTCAGCATCTACTGAACAAGCATGCAAAGAATTCTCGACTTGCTTATACAATTTCATTGATTTAGAATAGTAGTCAAAGGACTTCTTTGAGAATCCTGCGATTTTTCCGAATGCACTACGATTACTGGCTTGAATCAGATCATAGTGGCCGATAAAGTAAAGTAAGCCAATGTTGTCATCATCAAAGTCATTTTCAATGGATCTTAACAAGTTATCTGTTGGATCATTTGTCGCCCTCCAATCGTTAATGATTGCCTTCGCTATGTTGTCAGAATCAGAATCAGTTAACAGGCTGTAGGTTTTATCTGTCATTTTAACTGGTCTGCCGGTTTCTAAGGTAATTTCACTCAAAGTCAGCAACAACAATTTAAAATAATCTTTCGGTAGGGGTGCTGCTGTTTTCTCAAGCAATTCTTTCCATACGCGGATATTCTCCGAGGATGTCAATTTGTAGATTCCCACCTTGCCCATACTAATCAACACAGATGTGTTAATCTTCTTTCTTTTAAACAACTTCTTCACCTCCTGAATTTAATCTCAAGTCATACTTTGGATCAATTGTAAAACTAATTACTCTCAATTACCACAAGCATCCACATAGCGATAGAGTTTATACCATGTGTCTTTAGCAATATGTATAGTGCAAGAATATCATGAAACCAAACAGAATTGCAGATATCTTGTCATTATATGCAATTTTCGATGATCTGATTTGCAGAAATCCTGTCAAGAACTACCTAAATGGGTCTTGGAAAGGATGAGCAAGGATGTCCTACGATGCGACAGTTTGCAGTTTTCGCTGCACAATTTGCAGATTTCGTTGTCACTTTACAGGTATGGACGTTAAACTCCAAGTGAAGAGTGTACGAAAATTTAGCTTGACAGCTTATATACTAATATTATGCGTACAAAGAGTATAATCATGAAGAGGTAGTATGGACATTTATCCAACTTTGGTAAAGAGTTGCTTTCATGGGGAAATGAGTTTAAGTAGTTTTAATGTAAGACTACGGTTTCTTGTTAGCCAAACAGGTAAGTTCATTCATATCGGATATGAACATTTTTCATTAATTAAACCACACTATTATACAGTAGGAAATCCCACTTGGTACAAAGGTATGGGGTGGTATAAAGAAAATGTATTTCTGCTTTGGACAACTTATACAGCATTCCTTATTGAGACTGACATGGTAACAGAGATTGAAATAGATGGTATTAAGATTTGGTATGCCAATGACCAATACGTACATTATGAAAATGTCAGAAAGAGCATGTGGTAAAAATCAAATTTCAGATAGAGAAACTCTAGTCTGTTTAGAAGCAACCGAAAACTTAAGCCATTGGTGAAAATACATTACAGTATTAAATATGTGAAAAAAAGTTGTGCATGAAATACTATACGCATTGTAGCTGGTATTACGCCCGGCTTTATGGCTCTAAGTAAACGCCATATATATATCATTACATAAATTGGTTGACAGAATTCTCAATAATTTTTATCATACATCTGAGAGTAAATCCATTATCCGAGGTTTTAATGAATAAAGAAGATACCGTAATGACCTTTTTCTATGGCGAAGTAGTATTACTTGAACAATTAGCACTTACTGCAAAATACGTAGTTAGAAAAAATGGTATGATTTTAGAAATTGATAATAGTATGCATATTAGGTTGGTAGAAGATCAAATGAAATTATCGCCAATTTTTTTGGTTATTGCACCTATAATTGCTATCACATCTCCATTTGAAGGCACTATCCCTGCCGAGCTTATTGTGAGATTACCTGCAAGGGATTATCTTAAACTAAGAATGAAACATCATGGAGCTTAGATAAAAGGAGCTTAAATGAAAGATGTTAAGGCACTAAAAAGAAAGGCATTAGTGGGCGATATCAACGCTATTCTAGATCTTGCACATATGTATAATGTGGGAGATTGTGTAGAACAAAACTACTTAGAAGCTGCTAAATGGTATCTTTGTGCAGGGCTTCATGAACCAAAATTTATTGATGCGTGGTTGATCACTTTAAAGGATGCAGATTGTACTGCTTCTAAATTATTTGATTATAGACAGGCAATATATCAGGATTTAATGAAGGAATTGGCAGAGATACTAATTGATATGAATAACGAAATTAAATCAGAAAAGAGCTAAACAAGTTGAACAGTATCGCCCGAACATAAATTCTATGATAAAATTGTGAGGAATTTATGTAAACCCCAATTACACTTATCAAAAGCCTTTACTGGTAATATAGCTCTCTACACGAATGGGGCAGATGTTGTTTTTGATAACATTTGTAAACAAGCATTGAAATTGTTTCTGTAAGCAGCAAAATTAGAATACACTCGCTTACAACATGAGATTATGTACATGCTTGAACATGAACAAGAACTATTTGCTGATCATAATCCTGTAAAGTAACATATTTATTTAATAAATACCTTAAGTTGTCTAACGGAAGAGATAAATGTACACTTATTCTTAGCACATATAAAAATAAAAGCCGGAGTCCTAACAAAAAAGTTCGCCTTATAAGTTGTAGAAGCAGAAATGTGAAAACTTGCATTTCTGTTTACTACAACACTTAGGTGGAACTCAATGAACTTTGATGCACAAACCAACCCTGTAAGCAGCACCCTTTCCCGGGGCGGATCGCCCCCTTCCGATAGCTCAGGGTTTAGCCCAAGCGACCCTGTAGCCAACTTTTTTGCAGATGAACCCGTGCAAGAAAACCACTTCAATCCAACCGTTAGTGTTGGTAGCAACATTCGCCAGCCCCAAAAGCTAACTATTTGGCCGATTAGTGATATCATGTTCCGCATCCAAAGCGGGACTTACAAAGTTGCTATCGAAGCTATTCGCAAGTCAGAGGACCAAGAGCAGGCCAAACAGCTAAAGCTGGAGCTGCCCTATTTTGTGATGGCAGAGCTTAGTGGCGGGCGTTGTGATGAGAATGTGATCCATAACACTGGCATAGTGTTTGATTTCGATGATGTGCCGGATACGGAAAGTTTAGCGGTATTGCTGCTGGAAACCATGCCACAGGTGCGCTATATCTTCAAAAGCCCGCGAGCTGGCTTGAAGGCGATAATCCTGTTCAGCAAACCAGTTAGTAACGCAGCACTGTATCAAAGAATCTGGAAGTTTCTGGCAGGGCAGGTGGAAAGCAATACACGGCATAAGCCGGATAATACCCCTGATCGTAG
>JAVEUB010000259.1:0-4175 GCA_034005785.1 Cloacimonas sp. (SeqCode)
GCAGATTTTTAAGTCAAATTCGCTCGTTTGCAAGTACTATCCTTGGAGCGTGTTTGACTTATATATTTGTACAACAAACTAATATAGAAAAACAGTAGCACTTCGCCAACAAAAATATGAGTTAAACCGTGGATTGCATATTAGCGTAGTCCGCGTTTTAACTCAAAAATCTGCTGCTAAAGTTATAGTGGTTTTTTTAAATTGCTCATAGCCCGCGTTTTAACTCAAAAATCTGCTGCTAAGGTTATAGTGGTTATTTTTATTGCTCCTGCACGCAGATTTTTAAGTCAAATTCGCTCGTTTGCAAGTACTATCCTTGGAGCGTGTTTGACTTATATATTTGTACCACAAACTAATATAGAAAAACAGTAGCACTTCGCCAACAAAAATATGAGTTAAACCGTGGATTGCATAGTTACAGGTACCCCCTTACGAACATTTCAGCTTTAGCACTGCCTACCCCCCTAACCTGTTAACCCCCTAACCTACCTGTCACCTGTCACCTGTAACCTTATCTGTCTCTGTATTTCAACACCCATGTTCACTGATGTCCGAAAAATCATTGACAGATTTGTTAAACTCAATAGAAAGCATCTTTAGAGGAAGGAATTTACTAACATTCCTTTTTACAAATTGTTAGAGGTATTATTAATGGTAACTATACCAGCATTGTGGTTTATTGCGCCAACGGGTGCAATCATGGCTTTAGCATTTGCAATAGTGTTTTTTTATCAGGTAAAAGCTCATGATCCAGGCACTGCCCGGATGCAAGAGATTGCCGGATACGTGCGCGAAGGTGCATTTGCCTATTTACGCCAGCAATACAAGGGTGTCATAATCTTTTTCATCGTTGCTTTCGTCCTATTCCAGATCATGGCTTGGGGCTTGGGAGTGTTACATTGGCTGGTACCGTGGGCTTTTTTAACTGGTGGCTTTTTTAGTGGTTTAGCCGGATATGTGGGCATGAACATGGCCACATTGGCTTCCAACCGCACCGCTCAAGCTTGCACAAAAAGCCTGAATAAAGGCTTAAAAGTTGCCTTCAGAGCTGGTGCCGTGATGGGCTTGACGGTTGTTGGCCTCGCTCTAATCGATATCTCAGCTTGGTTCTGGATTCTGAATCGGTTTCAAGTACCCCTGCATCAGATTACTGTGATCATGCTTAGTTTTGGTATGGGCGCATCTACACAGGCACTGTTTGCCCGTTTAGGCGGAGGCATATTCACCAAAGCTGCCGATGTGGGTGCAGATCTTGTGGGTAAAGTGGAAGCAAATATCCCTGAAGATGATCCCCGCAACCCTGCCACTATTGCCGATAACGTAGGCGATAACGTGGGTGACGTAGCAGGAATGGGTGCCGATTTATATGAATCCTATGCCGGTTCAATTTTGGCAACTGCCGCTCTTGGTATGGGTGCTGTGTCCATGCTAGGCGAAAGCTATGCCTCTATGGCTGTTAATTTCGTGGTAGCACCAATGGTGCTGGCCGGAATAGGAGCCATCCTATCTATCATTGGAGTTTTCATCGTTAGTACCAAGGAAAAAGCAGATACCAAGGATTTGATGTTTGCACTTAACAAAAGCGTTTATCTAAGCTCTGCCCTTATCGCAGTAGCTGCTTTTTTTGTAACAAAATGGTTGCTTCCTGCAGAGTTCTTTTTTGGCGTGTTTATCTCCACAGTTATCGGCCTGGCTGCTGGAATCTTGATCGGACGCTTTACCGAGCTTGATACCTCCCACAGTTACAAAGCCACACGTGGCATAGCTGAGCAATCGGCTTATGGACCCGCTACGGTAATTCTGGAAGGTATTTCTGTAGGCATGCGCTCTACTGCCGCACCGGTAATAATAATTGTGATTGGAATTATGACAGCGTTCATCTGCAGCCATGGCTTTTCCTCTATCGAAATGGGACTCTATGGCATAGGCTTCGGTGCCGTTGGCATGTTAGCAACTTTGGGAGTAACCCTGGCTATGGATGCCTTTGGACCAATTGCAGATAATGCCGGAGGTAATGCACAAATGAGTGAATTACCAGAGCATGTGCGGGAAATGACGGATAATTTGGATTCTGTTGGCAATACCACAGCCGCAACCGGAAAAGGCTTTGCCATAGGAAGTGCTGCTTTAACCGCGATGGCACTTCTGGCAGCATATCTGGAAGAAGTTCGGGCTGGCTTAATCCTGATCGGTGACAAAGCTGGACAAGCGCTCTTTTTGAACATCCACTACAGCCCCAAACACAGCGAGATGATTCCCATTGCTAAAGCCTCAATATCGGATTTCATCAATTATTATCAGATAACTGTGCTTAATCCCAAATTTCTGTTGGGCATCTTCTTAGGTGCGATGGTGGCTTTTGTATTCTCTTCGCTAACCATCAGAGCGGTGGGACGTGCAGCCGGCGAAATGGTAAAAGAGGTTCGCCGTCAATTCAAGGAAATCCCCGGAATCATGGATGGCAGCGGAAAGCCAGATTATGCCCGTTGTGTAAAGATATCCACTGTTGGTGCGCAGCGCGAAATGCTGATGCCTGCGCTGGTGGGCATACTTACTCCTATTTTAACAGGCTTGATTCTTGGTGTAGCCGGTGTCTTGGGCATCCTCGTAGGTGCGCTAACCAGTGGCTTTGTTTTGGCTGTAATGATGAACAACTCTGGCGGTGCCTGGGATAATGCCAAAAAGTATGTGGAATCAGGTGTATTGGGCGGTAAAGGTTCCGACGCTCATAAAGCTACAATTGTTGGCGATACCGTGGGCGATCCCTTTAAAGATACAGCCGGTCCTTGCATAAACATCTTGGTAAAACTGATGAGCATGGTCTCCATAGTCTTTGCTGGCTTAATTGTGGGCTATTCTTTGCATGTGGAAACCATCAATGCACCCTTTAGCGATGCCAAGCTGGAGACGAAAATGCACAATGAAATTATCCAAATTGATAAAGCTAAACTGGCTGTTTTACCCTGCGTTGAGTGTTCTGAAATTACCCCCGATTGTCTGAAGAAATAAGCAAGCAAGATTAGCATAAATAACCATACGATATACAATTGCAGAGTTCGGATGAATAATCTGGACTCTGTTTTTTTACCATCACCATAAACTTCCAGCTTGCTTCGTCCTTGCTTGCAATACGCCTTCATTACGCCATCAATAGGCGTGAAACCCGTAATAACAGCGTATTGGTGCCGAATTGTGTGCTAAGGAGTTAAAGATTCTCCGCTGCGAAGTTACAGTGTTTAGCTTACGGCGGAGAACACCCAGATAAATCAAAAAGATAGAACTAAAGATGACGCGGATTATTATGATATTCATGATTAAGATTTACGCTGCACTGCAGAGCTAAAGTGTTTTGTGGTAAAGATCGAGAACACTTTTTTAGTTTTAAATTGAACCACAGAGAAAAGCAGAGAAAAGCAGAGGATTCATGTTTTGGAGTTCCCTGTGTTACTGTTAACTTTATATCTACCTTTATCTTACAGGTACTTGTTTATGTTGTTTTTCTCTGTGGTTAATAAAGAAGCTTAAATTGTCCTATCTCTTCACCACAAAACACTTATACTTGGACACATAGGATTCTAATATTGCTCTTGGTAAAGCCGTTTTGAAACTGCTACAAGTGTCTAATTACCAAATATTACTTCAATTTCCTGCTTAGCGCTTTCAGGCGAATCAGAAGCATGCACCCCGTTTTCCGTAACGCCTTCCCCGTAGAGAAAGCGGATAGTTCCCGGTTTGCGCAGCTCTGGTTGAACTGCGCCAATGAGGTCTCGCAAGTCATGAATTGCATTGTCTTTTTGCACTACGATTGCCACAGTATCGTCCGAAACCATAAAATCCAGCAATTTAGCGAAGAATTCTTTACCCACATGCTCGGCATAAAAGCGCTGCGCTAAAGCAGCATCAAAACGAAACAGCTTAAGGGCAGAAATATGGTAACCGCCTCGTTCAATCAGCGATATAATATGCCCAATGTGTCCATGACGTACAGCATTGGGCTTAATTAACAAAAGGGATTGTTGGCTCATTTGCTGGCGTAAACGGTCTCGATATAATCCAGAGCAGCCACTTTTATGGCGATGTCACGATTCAATATCATGCTCATTTTAATCTTGTGTTTCAGAATATCCATCCAGATATCGAAAAGCTCACTTGGCTTAAATTCTACACCAGTGTAC
>JAVEUB010000022.1:0-17690 GCA_034005785.1 Cloacimonas sp. (SeqCode)
AGCGAGGACGCAGGCACTCCCCAAACGCAGGCACTCCCCAAACGCAGGCACTCCCCAAACGCAGGCACTCCCCAAACGCAGGCACTCCCCTCCTAATTATCTTCCAGTAGTTTAACCATCCTTTTTGCCACATCTTTGCCAAAGATATCAGGATGCTGAGGTGGGGGAAGGAAACTTTTTATCGCGCAAGGGAAATCCTCTGAGTTTGTCGGTAGCAACAGGTTCCAGCCACAAGCCACGGTTTCCACCCACTCTGTTTCATAGCGCAGGGTTACGCATGGTTTGTTCAGGATATAGGCTTCTTTCTGAATACCGCCGGAATCGCTAAGGATCATCTGTGAATGCTGCATCAGCAACAGAAAATCCAGATAAGCTTGTGGCTCGATATAGCGGATATTGCTAAAATTACCGGTTTCCAGAGTTTGCAGAATATTGCGGGTGCGTGGATGCACAGGGAAAATTATCAGTCGTCCCAAGGTATTTAGCCGGGAAAGAATATGCAGTAAGTTTGTGGGATCGTCCACATTGTAGGGACGGTGCAAGGTCAAAAGCGAATAATCTACTCCCGAAAGCTGAAGAGTTTCTATCACTTTGGATTCTTTTGTGGCTTTATGCAAGCCAAAAGCCAAGCTATCCACCATGATATCACCTACCAAATGGCATTTATCGGTAAGCCCTTCGCGCACAGCATTGGCTACTGCCGTTTCGGTGGGAGCAAGCAGGATGTCACTAATGTGGTCTGTTACAATACGATTGATCTCTTCGGGCATGCTGCGGTTGAAACTGCGCAAACATGCTTCCACATGAGCGGTTTTTATGCCCAGCTTAGCTGCAGCCAAAGCTCCCGCCAGAGTGGTATTTGTATCTCCGTACACAATAACCAGATCGGGCTTTTCTTCGATTAACACAGGTTCGATGGCAGCCAGGATTTCTCCTGTTTGCACGCCTTGAGTGGCAGAGCCGATACTGAGATTGTAATCCGGATTGGGGATTTCCATATCGCGGAAGAAAACTTCGTTCATTTGAACGTCATAATGCTGACCGCTGTGAATAATCAGCTCCTGATGCACTTTGCGAATCTCGCGGGATAAGGGAGCCAGCTTTACAAATTGGGGACGAGCACCAACTATTTGCACTATTTTCATCTATATCTCCAGTAATAAGTTAGGATAATGGAACACTTTTACGGATATTGCCTAAGTGTCAAGCTTTTGGGCAGCCCCAGAATCAGCTTTTTTTGCGCGCGGATTTGTCCGGGACTGGGGATTTCGATTGGCTCTCCGCTGTCAAAATCTAACCCCGTATAATACATGCAGGTGGAAATGCTCATGGGCGTGGGGGTGAATTCCTGCACTTGTTCCACAATTATTTTATTGCTAAGTAGCCAATTACGCAAAGCGATGGCATCAGACATAGTGGTTCCCGGGTGGCCGATTATTAAATAGGGAATAATCTGTCTTTTTAGTCCAGCAGCCTTGGTTTCGGCAAAGAACTTCTCACTGAAAGCCATGTAGCTGCTGATATCGGGTTTTCCCATCAAGCGCAAGATTTTGGGAACACTGTGTTCGGGGGCAAGTTTTAGCCTGCCTCCGGTGTATTTTGTGGCAATCGCTTTAATGTAACGCGGATTTGTGACAGCCATGTCGTGCCGGATTCCTGAAGCAATGAACACATGCTTTAGCTTGGGGAGTGCGCTCATTTTTTCCAGAAGTTGCAGCTGAGCCTCGTGGTTCATAATTAAATTGGGGCAGATAGCTGGATACAGGCAGGAACGGCGCTTGCAGCTATCGGGAAAGCCAAATTTACAATTGGAAGCATACATGTTGGCAGTAGGCCCGCCAACATCGGAAATTGTGCCAGTGTGCAAAGCTGCTTCCTTTAGTAGTGAAGCTTCGGAGCGGGACTGGATTTTGCGCCCTTGATGGCAGGCTATCGCGCAAAAATTACAGCCACCATAGCAGCCACGATGCGAGGTTAGAGAATCTTTAATCTGCAGGAAAGCCGGGATGGTTTTACCTTTGTAGCTTGGATGGGGTGCGTTTTCAAAGGGTAAGGCGTAAATATTATCCATCTCTGCCTGGCTAAGCTGTGCTGCAGGTGGATTATGCCGCAGCATGCGTCCACCGGTTTTTTGGTATAGCACTTCGGTGTTGCCGTGTTGCACAAAAGCCTTGGTCATAGCGTAAAAAATGTGCTTATCTTTGCACGATTCAGCTTCGGGGAGGATAATATCTTTTTCTACAGGGGCATCTTTAGCAAAAACCACCGTTGAAGGAAGCTGTTGAATACTGTCCACAGGCATGCCTTCATGAAGCAAATTTGCCAATTCGCAGATCGGTTTTTCGGCCATACCGTAAACAAGGATGTCTGCCTTGCTGTCTGCCAAAATGCTATTGCGCACTTTATCCTGCCAGTAATCGTAATGGGCAATTCTGCGCAAGGAAGCTTCTATGCCGCCAATAACCACAGGCACGCCTTTATAGGTTTGTTTCAGGATGTTGGTATAAATCATGGTTGCCCGATCAGGCCGCAAACCTGCAATACCATTGGGGCTGTAGGCATCATCACTGCGTAGCTTTCGTTGTGCAGTATAGTGGTTCACCATGGAATCCATGTTGCCCGCTGTTACTCCGAAGAACAGACGGGGCTTGCCCAAACGCTTGAAATCGTCCGTCTTGCGCCAATCGGGTTGGGCAATAATTCCTACCTTAAAACCACTCGCCTCCAAGCTGCGGGCGATAATAGCTGCACCAAAACTGGGGTGATCTACATAGGCGTCCCCACTGATAATAATGATATCAAGGGTGTCCCAGCCCCGGGAGCGCAGATCGCTTTGGCTAACAGGGATTAAGGGCATGTTTACTCACTTTCGCTGTTGTAAATAATTATCGGGGCAAAAGCCAAAACAGCTCTTGCCCCGAAATTTGAATTACCGGGAATTATTATTATGGATTAACCCGGATAATGTTAATTGCTTGAACGCCTTTATCAGTTTCCATCAGGTCGAATGTGACAAATTCATCCTGTTCCAGCACTTTTAACTCACGCGGAGAGTTCGTAACAATGGACTTCCAGTGCACAAAGTACTCCTTGCTGTCGTCGGTAATAATAAAGCCATAACCTTTATTTTTGTTAAACCACTTAACTTTTCCGTTCATAACTACCTCACTAATGTTAATGATACCATAAAACTAACGCTCCCTTTTAAGTCAATAAAAAAATTCAAAAAGCAGAAAATAGAATTGCCGGAGCAAGAATTGTTTTTTTTATTGACGGTAAAACTAAGCTGAATATTGTGGTTAGAGATGAAAATATTGATTATAGAGGAGCTCTCATGGAATCTCGCATACTTCTTGTTGACGACGATAGGTTGCTACGTGAAGTAATTGGTGATTTCTTATCTGCCCATGGTTTAGAGGTAGATTTAGCCGAGGATGCAACCCATGCTTTGGCTAAGTTTGAGCAGGGAAAATATCAGCTTGCGCTGATCGATTTGGTAATGCCCGGGATGAATGGTTTGGAATTGATGAGCAGGCTTAGGGAGCTTGATCCTATGATGTTTTGCATTATAATGACTGGCTACCCTACGGTTGATTCTGCCTATAAATCTATGGTGGACGGTGCGTCGGATTATATAATCAAACCTTTCCAGTTGTTAGAATTATTAAACACTATCGGGAAATACGTATAGCGATGCCTTATCGCATTGAATATACGCCCCCCTCAGAAGTGGAGTTGCCCTTAAATCTGTGGGCAAATCCAAAGTTTATGCTGGCGGTGCAAAAACTGCATCAGCTTGAGGCTTTGCACCTGAGATGCTACAAGGGCGAGCAACTTGTAGCGCTGCTACCTGTTTACGAAAAGCGTTTGCTATCCTATCGGATGCTGAAAAGTCCAGGTGGTTCATATTATCAGGGCTTGAATTTGTGGCTTTACGAGAAATCGCTCTCTGGCCGTAAGCTGCTGGATACCTTGCAGATAATCCAATGTATTGCGATCAGCCTGCGAGAGCGATATAAGAAGGTGCAGATAAATCTTTGTCCTGGAACAGATGATGTGCGAGGTTTCACCTGGGAAAAACTTACAGCCAAGCCTTTGTACACCTTTGTTCATGATTTTAGTGCACCACCAGTGCCCTTGCCTGATGAACGCAGGAAACTGGCGTTGGCTGCTAAACAGAATTTTCATTTTGCAGAGGAATTGGACACGTCGGGGTTCATGGAATTATTTAGTGCCATGAATAGCCGTAAAAACAGGGATATCAGTTTTACCTACGTCCAATTTGAACAGTTTATCCACAGCTTACATGTGCAGGGCTTACTTCGGCAATACAATCTCTATCAAGAGGATGCGATAGTAAGCAGCAATATTTTGCTGATGGATGCAGATAAGTTCTACACGGTTTTTCGAGCTACCGCGAGCGAAGCGCTAAAAAATGGTGCCAGCAGCCTGCACACGATGCAGTTAATAGAAAGCCTTGCGGGTAATATTAACTCCCTCGATTTCTGCGGGGCAAATGTTCCGGAAGTGGCCAGATTTAAGGCTGCGCTTGGTTTAAAATTGCAGGTGTTTTATCAGATATCGCTCTGAAAAGTGGCACACACTGTGAAATCGGATTAGATTTTGTTGATATTAGTATATTAGAGTTTGAGGTGATATGAATAAGATAGTGGTAGTAAAGGGTGGCGATTCCCCTGAAAGAGAAGTTTCTCTGGTTAGTGGAGCTGAAATTGCCGCGGAATTGAGGATATCCGGCTACAAAGTTTCAGAGCTTGATCCGCAGGATTTCCCCAGTTTCACTCACTTTCTGGGGAAAATTGAAGAAGTAGCTCCCTTGCTGGTGTTCAATGGCATGCATGGCGGCAGCGGAGAAAATGGTGAATTGCAGGCTGCGCTTAGCCTGGCAGGATATGCTTGTACTGGTTCGGACAGCAAAGCTTGCAGCCTCAGCATGGATAAGTATATTTCGAAACTTGTAGTTGGCGCAGAAGGAATCCCGCTCGCACGCCACATTCTTCTGCGGGGTGACCTTCTGGATGATTATCAGGATCCCTTGGATTACGCTTCGTTTGGTACAGAGCTAGGCCTGCCTATAATTGTGAAACCAAATGATGCAGGCTCCTCAGTAGGGATCAGCTTGGTGCAGGATATTACCCAGCTAAAGGAAGCGGTGAAGGAAGCATTAAAGTTTTCCGCATCGGCGTTACTGGAGGAATACATTCCGGGACGCGAACTCACGGTAACCGTTATCGATGGCAATGCCTTGCCGATTGTGGAAATTAAACCACGCTCTGGCTGGTACGATTACGTGAATAAATATACCAAGGGTAAAACCGAATATATCGCCCCAGCGAACTTGGAAGAACCTGTAGCGCGCTTGGTGCAACTGTATGCCTTGCGGGTTTGGAAAGCTTTGGGGCTTAGCGGTTATGCAAGGATAGATTTCAGATATGATGGCCAAAAACCCTATTTTTTAGAGGCGAATACGCTGCCGGGGATGACGCCCCTAAGCTTAACCCCCATGGCGGCAAAAGCGAATGGGATGTCTTTTGGCAAACTATTGGAAACAATAATTGAGATCAGCCTGCGAAAGGCAGGGAGGTAAATCACCATGAAAAAGTATAGTTTCATTCTTTTGGCATTGCTGCTGTTGCCCGCTTTGGGCTTAGCACAGAATATCATGTGGAACTTTAGCCCCACAAGTGTGGAGGTAAATACCATGAATACTGCCAGTTTCGATCCTTATGATCCTTTGGCACAGCCAGACTTAACGACATTGTTTGTAAAAAACACTGGTCTCGAACCACTTCGGGCAGATATGAAGGTAGGTGTTTATTGGAATAACAACTTTCTTGTGGATGCCTATTACCAAACCAAACCCATCGCTTGGGCTTATATTCAACCCGGACAAACGATATCCTTGAGTAACCGCGATTTGATTACCAATATCGGCAATTACTACTTTGAGTCCAAGGGAGATGCGGGAATTTCCGTTTCAGGAGTTATTGATGCCAACCCGCTGTTAAAAAAGGCAGTTATGGCAGGATATTTTCCTGATGGCAATCTCCAGCTAAGGGTTTGGCTGCGTGTTTGGGAAGCGGAAGCTTGGGTTTTACCCAGCACGGCGGGTGGTTATCAGGAATTTACCATTAAAATCCGCAATGCGGGAACAATTAACCTGATTTCCCCTGGAGTGGCAATAGGGCAAAATCCTCCACAGGTGGGGATTCTACCCCCCAGTTTTTTATGGAGTTCGTTGGCTACCGGGATTAATCCCAATAAGCTGATCATACGTGAATTCGGGCCTAACAGTGCTCCGAACCCAAACACCGTGGCTAACACGGGCGCTCTATTCTATCAGACTCCTCAGGGAATGGCAGATGACAGCGGCTTTGCACATTTTTTGCCTTTTGTACCGGGGAATTATTATGCCTGGCAGGTAAGTACAGCCCTATCTACGGAATATGAACCTTTCGATCCGGATAGAATAAGGCAAAACCCGCACAGTGTAAAAAGTAACTGGTTTATCTTCCAGTTTTCTGATAGCACGGATGGCCTGGGTATTACTGAATTTCAGGCAAAGCTGAATGCTTTGGATAACAACAAATTGCTTAAGTTAAATGCGCTGGGTTATGTCCCCTTAGGAGAAATTATCTACGAAGGAAATACCTATCGCGGAAAAGAAGCTCTTGATCTGCTTGATAGCCTTATCGGCCATGATATCTTAGTAGAGCTAAAGGACTAATGGGAGGTTAAGATGAAAAAGATTATGGTAACCCTTATGTTCCTTAGCCTCGTACTTTGCATTTTTGCCGTTAATGAAGTGGCTTTACTATCTGTTGCCAAGGGAAGAGTAGAGCTAAACCGCGAAGGTAAACTGTTTAAGTTCAAAACTGGTGAGTTGCTGAAACACAACGATGAACTACGCACCGGAGGAGAATCTTTTGCCGCCTTCAAATACATAGATGGTTCTTCCACCATCAAAGTGTTTTCTAATTCTGTGGTTAAAGTACAGGCAAGCGCCAGCGGAAAAAGCCTGGTAAAGAGAGTGGTGGTAAACAAGGGTAGTGTATTCTCGCAAATAAAGCCCAAGAGCGGTACTTTTATGGTGCAAACCCCTACAACTGTTGCATCTGTTAAGGGCACCGCTTTTCTCACCAAGCTTACTGAGGACAAGCAATCACTGTTCATTGTAACAGAAGGTGAAGTGATGCTAAAGATTTTAGATGATACAGCGTTAAAATCTGTTACATCCGGAAAAACTGCTGTAGTGGAAGCCGATGGCAGATATGTTATCCGTCTCTCTACCCCGGAAGATTTATCCGAGCTTGAACAAACAGAAATTGAAGCTTCCCAAGAACTGGAGAATAGAATCATGCGTATTCCAGTGCTGGATCCTGCTGGACACCTGAAATATATTGAGATAACCCACTGATGAGGTGCATGATGAAAAAGATATTGATATTATTGGTGCTTGCAACTGGTCTCGCCTCTATGTTTGCGGTAGCGCTGCAGCATGTTTCGCCACTTACATTCACATTTAATGAAAACGTCCCCTTAATGGTAGAGATTCAACAGGGTTTGGATAGCATTGCTGAAATAAAACTTATGTACCGTAGCGTTGGTGATACGCGCTGGAACATTGAAATAGCAAAACAGGAAAGCCAAGGATCTGTGTATTACCGTGTAGAAATACCGGCACGCTTGCTAAGCTCGGAAACAATCGAATACTACTTTGAAGTGAAGCTGAATCATGGCACCACAGAGAACTTTCCTGCTGCAGAATCGGGTGTTCCTTACTACAGGATTAATCCTGCTGCCCTGGAAGGAGAAGCTTCTCCTGGTTTTGTACTGTTAACCGACGGGAAAAGCGTTTCTGCCGATGATGGATATTTATTGGTAGTTTCCTTCTTTGCCTTGCAGGGGGATATTGATCCTGCCAGCATCGAAGTATGGGTTGGGGGCAAGAATGTTACCGCCAAAGCCATAATAAGTGCGCCCACAATCATGTATAAAGATGCCAATCCCCAGTCCGGAATTAAGAAAGCCGTTATTCACGCCAAGCTTGGAACCAAGGACATACATTCAGATATTTGGGTTACCGAAATTCTGGGTGGGAAAAAGAAACTATCCATACCCTTCGAGTACCGGGGAACTGTAAATTTTGCCTCTAATTATTACAGCTATTCCAAAATGGACAATGCCCCGGGTGCCAGTGATAGTGATGCTGCTACCTGGACTGATTTTTATGGAAGGTATAAGAAAGTAGATTTCCAAACAAATCTGTACATCTCATCATTAGAGAAAAAGAATCTTCAGCCGGTAAACCGTTACACGCTTGGTGTGCAAATCCCGCACCTGGATATTTACGCAGGGGATTATTCTCCAGCGCTTAGCAAGTACACCCTAAATGGCAAAAATATTCGAGGCTTATATGGCAGACTCCATAGTAATAGCATATCGTTGTTTTTAACTTCGGGACAAAGCATACGTAAAACTACGGACGAAACCGATATCAGCGATGAACCAGGTATTCAAAAATCGGGAACCTTCCAGCAAGAAGCCATCGGTGCCAGACTTCAGGTTGGCAAAGAAGATGGAGTTATGATGGGTCTTAATGTTTCCCGTCACCGGGATATCATAAGTTCCCTTGATTCTCTTTATTATCGCTATGATAGCCAGGGTTACATTTATACTACTCCTGCAGTTGACAATGCAGTTCTAAGCTTCGATATCTGCTTCAATATTCCCGAACAGAGAAGTATGTTTGGGGCTGAAGTGGCAAGCTCGCTGCTAAACAAAAACACTATTCCAGGCCCGATAGATCAAGCTACCTTGGAAGATTACGCCGGACAAGATATTCCGGTTAATCCAGAAGATTTTGCCGGATTGTTCGTAATCAACAAAAATATGGAACCTTTCCTACTCGGTAGAGCTAATATGGCATGGCTGATGTATCTGCGCACCTATTTTTGGAACAGTTTCTTAAACGTTCAATATGCGGAAACAGGCTCTGCTTTCAACGCTTTGGGTGCGCTGTACCAGATGCAGGACAGCAAGAATATAAGCGTGACAGATCAGATGAATATTTCCCGCTATTTTGTTTTAAGCGGTGGTTTTAATTACAGCGAAGATAATCTGATGAACTTAAAAAGTGAAACCAATGGCTACACAACCTGGAACCTGCAATCGATCTTGCGCCTGCCCAAAATGCCTTATCTGAAAATGGCTTATTATAGTAGCGGGGGAGAAAACAAGGCTAATTCTGAAGTAGAGCCTGCCACGCCTTTCGAGCCATATATCCGCAATTCGCAAAATCTAAGCTTTGGGATGGGCTACAATGTTACTCAGATTCGTATTGCGCCTACCCAGTTCGATATTAGCTATCGGATGGGTGCGGATGATTCTAATAAAACTGATACCCTCGAGGTGTCTATCCCGCTAAGTGATAACGAAAATAGTGGTTTATATTTCAGTATGTCCAACAGATTTGCCCAGTTCCCCTTGATTACTCAGTTTTCGCTGGCTTTGAACAAGCAGAAACAGCAACTCCTGGATTTAAACAACGACAACCAAGTGATTTTCCTGGGGGCTTCTTATGGCCTGTGGGAAAACCGGATTAAGCCTTATGCCAATTACCGCACAGTAAGCCTTGGCGGAGATCAAGGTAAACAATCCTACGGCTATTTAACTCTTGGAGTAGAAGCTAATCCGCTGAAGGACATGACTATCAGTACTGATCTTGGTTTTCAGAATCACAACGACAGCAGCATCACCAATACCGATTACAGCTCATTTATCTGGCGCTTGCTGCTAAGCCAAAGATTCTAATTTAGCAAAGTTATCCCCGTCCCTGAAAAAAGAGCTTTCAGGGGCGGGATTGCCATAAACAAGGGGTTTTATATGCGCTACGGTGTGCTGTTGTACATACTGGTTGTCCTGCTCTTTGTAAAGATAGTATTTCTTTTCCCATTTTTTGATTCTCTGGAGTACAAAACGCAGGATAGCATGTTCCGTTTCCGCGGCAAGCAGATAATCTCGGATCAACTTGCCATCATCGCCATAGATGATGCCAGCTTCAGTGCATTGAACGAAACCTGGCCTTTTCCCCGCGAATATCATGCAAAATTGATCGAAAACCTTACGCGCGCCGGTGTGAAACAGATACTGTTCGATCTCGAATTTACCGAGAACTCCAATCCCCTTAGCGATCAGACCCTTGCCGAATCCGCTGCTTTGGCCGGAAACGTAATCTTCGCCGGTAAAGTAATCTATCCCAAACGCATGGGTGAGCCAAGCCAACGTCTGGAGCCTATTGCAGAAATCACCGATTTTGATCTGCCCTGGGGTTGCGTGAACATGAATGCCGATAGCGATGGGGTTATTCGTCAATACAACCTTTTCGAAACGTATGACGGCATGCCTGTTTACAGCATAGGCATTGCTGCCTTGGGAAATGCTCGCATCTATCAACCCGCTTGGCGTGAACATATCAAACAAGTGGACAATCACTTACACGTTGCAGGTAAAAGCATACCCTTCTTTAACCACAACCGCAGCTTGATCAACTACCATGGACCTGCTGGAACTTTCAGGCAATACTCATACGCCAGCATTTTGGACGATTCCACCATGAGTATGCCAGGCTATCAGGGTGCAGAGTTAGATGAGTTTGAAGACATCCTGCGCTCCGGAGAACTTGCGGGTAAAACTGTGCTGGTGGGTGCCACTATCGATGAATTGCACGATAAATTCCCCTCACCTTTCGGAGGAGAATGGATGCCTGGAGTGGAGATTCATGCCAATTTCTTAGAAATGGCTAATTCAGGGAAATACTTACGCACTATTGATCCCTGGCTCTATCTGATGTTTGAGCTTGCGCTGTTACTGCTGTTGTGGTTCCTGTTCAAGTGGCTAAAACCGCAGCTATCGGCTTTGGCACTGCTGGTTTTGCTTATAGCTCAGTTTGCCAGTGCCTTTATGCTTTTCATTCACCAAGGGATGATAATTCCCATTGTGCAAACGGCGGTATTGCTGCTTGCTGTTTATGTGGCCAGTATTCTTAGCCACTACTTTGCCACGATGAAGGAGAAACGCTTTATTCGCAGTGCTTTCCAACAATATATGGCACCGGAATTGGTAAATCAATTACTCCAAAACCCTAAGAACCTAACCTATGGAGGCTCGCTGCAAGAGATCAGTGTGCTGTTTACCGATATCCGCTCTTTCACTACTTATTCGGAATCGCACACCCCGCAGGAAACGGTGAATATCCTGCACGAATACTTAACCGAAATGGTAAAGATAATCATCGATAATCAGGGGATTTTGGATAAATTTGTAGGCGATGAAATTATGGCGCTGTTTGGTACACCGATTCCTTTGCCAAATCATGCGCTAAATGCCTGCAAAGTTGCGTTGCAAATGCGCGAACGTTTAACAGAGATGCAAGCACAGTGGAAAGCTGAAGGACGTGAACCCTTCGAGATCGGGCTTGGGATAAATACCGGCATGGCAGTAGTGGGAAACCTTGGCAGCCAACAGATCTTCGATTACACTGCCATTGGTGACACAATAAACCTGGGAGCAAGGCTGGAAGGGATAAACAAAGAGTACGACACCCCCAAACATATCATCATCAGCGAATTTACTTATGAGAAAGTAAAAGACATGGTAGATGTGAATTACCTTGACGAAGTTAAAGTAAAGGGAAAGAATAAGGCGGTTAAGATATATGAGTTATTAGGTATTAGGTATTAGGAGTTAGGTGTTAGGAGTTAGGAGTTAGGAGTTAGGAGTTAGTTAGGCTGCGCTAAGTGTAAAAATAGTGTTGCAGGTGCCACCCTTGGAGCGTGTTTGACTTATATTTTTGTCTCCGATAAATTCACAATAATCACGATATCTTCAGCGACAAAAATATGAGTTAAACCGTGGACTTTACCCCTCCACCCTTCCAACCCTCCACCCTTCCCAACCTCAATTCATAACTCCTTATATCACAGCTACTAACAAACCTAAATAAAAGCAAGAAAGTTCTTGACATAATGCCTATATCACATAGTGTGGCAACAAGATAAGGATGTTTACTTGCGGTACATAGTTAACCCAACCGCTAAACTTCTTAAAAAAATGCTTAAAACTATAGGAGACAATAGATTATGCAAAGTTCGAATTACGATGCCAGCAATATTAAAGTGCTGAAAGGTTTAGAAGCGGTTCGCAAGCGTCCGGCAATGTACATTGGCGGTACCAGCGAGCGTGGATTACACCACTTGGTATATGAGGTGGTGGATAACTCCATCGACGAAGCTTTAGCCGGTTATTGCGATCAGATTATCTGTACCATTACCGCTGAAGGCAATATTCGCGTGGATGATAATGGACGCGGTATCCCCGTTGATATTCAAAAAGAAATGGGCGTTCCGGCTGTGCAGGTGGTGTTAACTGTTCTGCATGCGGGTGGAAAGTTTGACGACAAGAGCTACAAAGTTTCCGGCGGCTTGCATGGCGTTGGTGTATCGGTAGTAAACGCTCTGTCTGAATGGCTGGAAGTGAACATTCACAAGGATGGTAAAGAGTATTTCATGCGTTTTGAGCGCGGTATTCCGGTAACCGGGCTGCAGATTTTGGGTGACAGCAAGCGTAAGGGAACGATTGTTACCTTCCGTCCCGATCCTCAGATTTTTGAAACAGTGGAATTCAGCTTCGACTATCTCACTACCCGTCTGCGTGAACTGGCGTTCCTGAACAGCGGTGTGCGCATCGTTTTAAAGGATGAACGCAGCGATCGTACCCACGATTTTAAGTACGATGGCGGTATCAAGAGCTTTGTAGAATTCATGAATCAAAACAAGAAACCTCTGTTCCTAAAGCCGATACATATCGTCAGCGAGCGTGAAGGAATGGATTTTGAAGTAGCGGTGCAGTATAATGAAGGATATCAGGAAAACATCTTCAGCTTTGCCAACAACATCAATACCATTGAAGGTGGAACTCATTTGAGCGGTTTTAAGAGTGGCCTTACCCGTGCGGTGAACAGCTATATCAAGAGTGCGGATCTGCTAAAAAATGAAAAGGTTAGCCCCTCTGGAGAAGATATCCGAGAAGGCTTAACTGCAGTGATCTCGATCAAGATATCCAATCCCCAATTTGAAGGGCAAACTAAAACTAAGCTGCAGAATTCTGATGTGGAAGGCATTGTAAACAGTGCCGTTTATGAAAAGCTGATGACGTATTTTGAAGAGCATCCAGCAGAAGCAAAAAACATTACGCTAAAAAGCATTATGGCTGCACGTAGCCGTGAAGCAGCTCGTAAAGCACGTGAGCTAACCCGGCGCAAATCTGTGCTGGAAAGCGGTTCTTTGCCAGGTAAACTGGCAGACTGCACCTGGAACGACCCGGAAAAGACAGAAATATTCCTGGTAGAGGGTGATTCCGCAGGTGGAAGTGCTAAGCAAGGCAGAGACCGTGCCTACCAAGCCATTCTGGCGCTGTGGGGAAAAATGCTCAACACCGAAAAAGCAAGAGTGGATAAAGTACTGAGCAATGAAAAAATCCTCCCCATTATTCTTGCTATTGGTGCTGGTATCGGGCAGGATTTTGATATCAATAAAATCCGCTATCACAAGGTGATAATTATGGCCGATGCCGATGTTGACGGTGCACATATTGCCTGCTTGTTGATGACCTTCTTTTATCGCTATATGCGGCCTTTGATAGAATATGGAAAGCTATACATTGCTATGCCACCGCTGTTTCTGGTGCGTAAAGGCAAGCAAAAGATTTATGTGTACAATGAAATGGATCGCGATAAAGCCATCCTGGAACTGGGAGAAAAAGGCGTGATGGTGCAGCGTTACAAAGGTTTGGGTGAAATGAATGCCGAACAGCTGTGGGAGACTACTCTCGACCCTGCCCATCGCTCGATGATTTCGGTGAAAATGGATGATGCTATTGAAGCTGACCGGATGTTTACCATCCTGATGGGTGACGAAGTGGAACCACGCCGTGATTTTATTCAGGCTAATGCCCGTTACGTAAAGAATCTGGATGTTTAGGAGAGATAGATGACTGATACCACTAAAATTGATAATACGAGTATTATCCCCATTCAAATAGATGAGCATCTGAAACAGGCATATCTGGATTATTCCATGAGCGTGATCGTAGCACGTGCTTTGCCTGATATCCGTGATGGGCTGAAACCCTCTCAGCGCAGAATACTGTTTGCCATGCATGAACTTAGCCTTAGCCCAGGAGGTCACTTCCGGAAGTGTGCCAAAATTGCTGGTGACACCAGTGGTAACTATCATCCGCATGGTGAGCAAGTTGTATATCCCACCCTCGTGCGTATGGCTCAACCCTGGAACATGCGTTACCAACTGATCGATGGTCAAGGTAACTTTGGCTCTCAGGATGGAGATCCACCCGCGGCAATGCGTTACACAGAAGCCAGATTGCAGAAAATCACGATGGAAATGCTGGGCGAGCTGGAAAAAGATACGGTGGATTACAAGAGCAACTACGATGAAACGCGTAAGGAGCCGGTTGTTTTTCCTGCCCGCACCCCCAATCTGTTGATCAACGGTTCTTCCGGTATCGCAGTGGGTATGGCTACCAATATGCCGCCCCACAACATTGGTGAAGTATGTGATGCCATGATTGCCTTGATAGATAATCCCGAACTGGAACCATTACAATTGCTTGACTACATTAAGGGTCCAGATTTCCCCATGGGTGGTTTTATCCTGGGTAATGATGGTATTCACGATTATTTTGAAACCGGTCGTGGTCGTATTGTGATGCGTGGCGAAACGGAAATGGTAACTCTGCCAAATGATGCCGAGCAGATTATCATTCGCAGCATTCCCTACCAGGTAACCACAACTTTATTGATCGAGCGCTTAGTGGAGCTGGTGAAAGAAAAGAAGATCGAAGGCATCAGCGATATCAGAGACGAATCCGGGCGCGATGGCATGCGGGTGGTAATTCAGGTGAAGCGTAATCACGATGCTCAGGTTGTGCGCAATCTGCTGTACAAATACACGCAATTGCAAACCACGTTCGGCGTGATAAACTTGTGCCTTATCGATGGCGTGCCAGAAGTGGTGAACATGAAAAACATGCTGCTGAACTTCATCGAGTTCCGCCATGATGTGGTGCTGCGCCGCACTCAATTTGAACTGCGTAACGCCAAAGACCGCATGCACATTCTGGAAGGCTATCGCATTGCGCTGGATAATCTGGACGAAGTGATCGCCACCATCCGTGCTGCACAAACTCCTCCGGAAGCCAATACCGCACTGCAAGAGAAATTCGGACTCAGCGAAATTCAGGCTAAAGCCATCCTGGAGATGCGTTTACAGCGTCTTACAGGTTTGGAACGCGATAAAATTGAAGCTGAATACAACGAACTACTGCTAACCATTGCCCGCTTAACCGAGCTGGTGGAACACTGCCACTTGCGCATGGACCTGATCAAAGAAGAAACCACCGAAATTAGGGGCAAGTTTGCCGATAAGCGCCGCACCACTATTATTAACACTCCTGCCGGCAGCTTTAATATGGAAGACCTTATTGCCGATGAGCTGGTGGTGGTAACTATTACTCACGATGGCTATGTAAAGCGTTTACCTGTAGATACCTACAAAGTTCAGGGACGTGGCGGAAGGGGGCTTTCTGCCTCCAACCTAAAACAG
Source organism: Cloacimonas sp. (SeqCode) (assembly GCA_034005785.1). Taxonomy (GTDB): domain Bacteria; phylum Cloacimonadota; class Cloacimonadia; order Cloacimonadales; family Cloacimonadaceae; genus Cloacimonas. The sequence continues at coordinate 15,699 of JAVEUB010000022.1, forward strand.
GATGATTTCATCCAGTATTTGTTTGTAGCCAGTACGCACAGCTACATTCTGCTGTTTACCGATCATGGAATGTGCCATTGGATAAAGGTGTTCGAGATTCCTGAAGCCAGCCGAACCGCGCGTGGCAAGGCAATAGTAAACCTGGTGAAATTCTCCGAAGGCGAAAAGATAAGAGCCTTTGTTACCCTGAAGAACTTCCATCCGGAACAGACTATTATCATGTGTACCCGCAATGGCTTAATCAAGAAAACTCCCTTAACCGCCTTTTCCCGCCCGCGTGCCAATGGCATTAAAGCGATTAAACTGATGGATAATGATGAGCTGATCGATGCCCGCATCTCTGATCTGGGTGACGATATCTTGATGGCAACGCGTAATGGTTTCTGTAACCGCTTTAACGAGAAGGACACACGTGCCATGGGTCGCTTTACCAAAGGCGTGCGTGGCTTGCGGCTGCGCGAGGAAGATTATGTAATCTCCATGACCCTTGCCAGTACTGCCGACATGCTGGAAAATGGCGAACCAAATTCGTCCAGTATTCTGGCGATCAGCGAGAATGGCTTTGGCAAACGCAGCCCCATCTCCAGCTACACAGCCACCAAGCGCGGTTCCAAGGGCGTTATTACGCTTAAAACCACCAAGCGCAACGGCCATTTGGCATCGCTGATGCTGGTGAACGACGAGGACCTGATGATTATTACCCAGGAAGGCATGATCATCCGCCAAAAGGTTGCCGATATCTCGCAAGTGAGCCGCAATACCCAGGGCGTGCGTTTGATAAACCTTACCGCCGACGATTTTGTGCGCGATATTTCCATCGTTCCTGCCGAGCCGGATGATGCCACGCTGGATAAAGAAGTGGAAACCCTGAAGGCAAAACCGGTGATCAATCTGTTGGATTTGGCCGAAAAAGATAGCCAAACCCCTGCCATTGACGATATTGAGGATGAAGAGACGGAGATAGACGACGTTGATGATAACGAAGCCGATAACGATGATGATATGGGTGATGACGAATAAACAAGCCCGAATAAATGCCCTAACCTTAATGAGCATGGTGCTCCCGCTGATAGTTTTGCTATTGGCGGGAGCTTGCTCTGCTAATAGCTTTGTTCCTGCTGCGGGCATAACAAGCGAAAATAACTATGCCCTTATCCGCGCTGATTCACTGCTGCTTGCCATCCGCACCCAAAGCTATGAAGGCAGCTATCAGGAGCTGAATAACCGCTTTTTCCCAATTTTTATCCGCATCAAAAACAACGGCGCTACAAAGGTGAAAATAAGCAGCGGTAGCCTTAGTATCATCGCTGAAGGCAAACAATTCGATCCCATTCCGCTGGAATACATCCTGCTTAATCTGCGTAATAGCGCACAACTGCACAACTTCTACGATCCCTTCAATATCAATGATGCAGACCCTAACCTGCGCACCAACGACAAAGCACAGGAGCTGTTCTACGAACTGATTGCCAAAACCTTCAGCTTTGGAGATTTACTTGGCGGAGGCATGAAAGAAGGATACCTGTTCTATAACCGAACCATCGCTGCTGCCGATAGCTTCAGTATCGACGCGATGGGCAAAAATATCGGCTTTGTGAAAAAGTAAAACTACGCATCCTCAGCTAAAACAAGCAATTCAATACCCTCCATTTCCTTCTCTGCTTCTAAACCGCTATTTTGCGTCTCCCTTTGCTCACTTTGCCCCCACTATAGTAAGGTGAAAGTGAGCGCAAGGAGCGCTGAAATAGACTGTTACATTGAAGGATAGAGTTGTGGTTATTTCGGGATTTTTTAGCAGTGGTTTAGGGGCATGCTTTCACCCAGAAAAAGTTGTGTTGCGCACTGGTATCCTGCGCTCTAAGGTTGAAGTAAATTTCAGTGGTAGAGGCGCAAAGTTGCATATCTTCACCGTCTGGACTCTCACTGGAGTAGATTTTGTAACCGCTAATGCCCATTGTTTGTCCTGTTTGGGATAAAACAGATCGGAAGAGC
>JAVEUB010000023.1:0-17592 GCA_034005785.1 Cloacimonas sp. (SeqCode)
GTAATTGTGCTGGATAGTATTACCAGGCTCGCCCGTGCCTATAATAACGTTACGCCCTCAAGCGGAAAAGTTTTGAGCGGTGGTATCGATGCCAATGGCTTAATTAGACCCAAAAAGTTCTTTGGTTCTGCCCGTAACACCGAAGAAGCAGGCAGCTTAACTATTATTGCCACTGCTCTTATTGATACAGGCAGCAAGATGGATCAGGTTATTTTTGAAGAATTTAAAGGTACCGGCAATATGGAATTGGTGCTCGATCGCTCCATCAGCGATATGCGTTTGTATCCTGCCATCGATCTGGTAAAAAGTGGAACCCGACGCGAAGAGCTGCTGCTAACGAAAAACGAGCTTAACCGTATGTACGTTTTGCGTAAATATCTTAAAACTATCAGCCCAATTCAGGGTATTGAAATGTTACGCAAAAAGATGCAGGCTACCGAAAACAACGACGAACTCCTGAACTCCATGAGTAATTGATGCCTATGCCAATCCCGCAAGTAAATCGGAACCTTGTTTTATCGCTGCTTTTTATTTTGGCGTTTACACTGCCCTTGGGGGCTGCGCTAAGGAAGGAATTTGCCGAAATTGAAGCCCTGTTTAAAAGCGGGAAACTTGATGAAGCAGCAGAAACTCTTAATACCGTAAAAGCATCCAGCGATGAAGATAGAGCTTGTCTGGCGCATTACAATGCCCGCTTGAAAAGCAAGAATTCAGAGGCCATTCAAGCGCACGAATGGCTAATAGATAAATTCCCCAAAAGCGATTATGCGCAAGTAAGCATGCTGGAACTGGGCAAGATTTATATCCTGGAGAGGGATATCAATAAAGCGAAGCTGTCTTTACGGAAAATAACATCTACCAAGCTGATGGAACGCTTTTACTGGCTGGGATTGTGTGCCTGGTGGGAAGATGATTTCGCAGGTGCAATAAGCAATGTGGAGAATTATCTACGTCTGGAACCAACCGGTGAATATAGTGAATCGGCTTACTTCCTGATGGCTGAAAGCTATCTGGCTGAAAGAAAAGCATATAGTGCTATCACCACCCTGAATAAGCTGAAAAGCTTGCATATACCCAATATCGACGAACAGTACCTTGCTTACAGATTGGGCTATGCCTATGAACAATCGGATAAATATCCTGATGCGCTAAGTGTTTACCGCAATGGCTACGAGCTAAACAAATACTCGCATATAGCCTACCTGATTGAAGACCGCATATTCGAAATGCGTTCCCGAAACCGCAATCTGGACATCAGTTTTCTTTATCCCTATGCTCCACTCCAGATTGCAGAAACCCTCGCTGATAGTACAAACCAGAGCAGCAATTTGATCCCACCTCCAATCCCAACGTCCAGCCCCACTACTCCACAAATTTCAAGCCCTAATCAGCCGGTAAAGCTTCGAGGCAAACCAAACAGCGGATTTTGGTTGCAAGCAGGAAGATTTTCCTTAGAAGCCAATGCCAATAAACTGGTGATTAATATCAGATTGTTAGAGCTACCAGCAGCATATTATGAAGATGTGTCCCGAGGGAAAAAATCCTGGGTGGTGGTGGCAGGCTCATTTACCGATAAAACACAGGCGGATGCAGCGCGATCTACCCTTAGCAGCAAAGATATTAACTCTTTTGTAACCCAGTATTAGCATGGCAGAAATATCGCAGATAGAAGAAGCAAAGCTAACGCCCATGCTGAGGCAATTCTATGATGTAAAGCTGAAACATCCGGATAAACTGATTTTGTTCAGGATGGGAGATTTTTACGAAACCTTCTTTGATGATGCTCACACTGCGGCAAAAATCCTTAATATCACCCTTACAACCCGCAATAAAAAAGACGATAATCCCATACCGCTGGCGGGATTCCCCTATCATGCGCTAAATACTTATCTGGATAAGCTGATCAAAGCAGGGTTAAAGGTGGCTATCTGCGAACAAACGGAAGACCCTAAAAAGGCAGTTGGCCTGGTGCGCAGAGAAGTTACCGAAATCATCACCCCTGGCGCAGTATTGGACAATTCGTTGTTGGAAGGCAGTGCCAATGTGTTCTTAGCGGCTATTTATTTCCAAGACCCTGCCCGGAAAATTGGGGCAGCTCATTTGGATTTATCTACAGGTGAATTTATCTTTACCGAGCTGAATCTTGTTGATCTGGCAAATGAACTGCAACGGCTGAGACCGGCGGAAATTGTGGTAGCCAGCCCTGATGCCGAAACCCTGATAAAAAGCTTGAAACTGGAGTATAATCCCACCATCAGCATTTTTGATTCCTGGCAGTTTCAAGCCACGGAAGCTATCGCCACCCTAAAAAAACATTTTGGGGTTAGTTCGCTGGAAGCCTTTGGCGCTCATAACAAAGCTTTGGGAGCTACAGCAGCAGGAGCCGCTATTGCCTATGTGCAAAGCTTATACAATTCTCCACTTAAACATATCTCCTGCTTACGTTTCTATTCGCTTTCCCACTTCATGCAATTAGATGAGATTAGCAGGCGTAATCTGGAGCTATCGCGCTCTCTGCGCTATGGCACAAAACATGGCAGCCTGATTTCCGTTTTGGATCAAACCATGACCCCCATGGGCTCACGTTTGTTGCAGCAGTGGCTACTACATCCACTGATGAAGCTGCCAGAGATTCTTCTGCGACAGGAGATAATTAAAGCATTCATGGGCAAAAGTGCTTATCTAAAAGAGCTGCGGGTGAATCTGAAAGAGATTGGAGACATCGCCCGAATCGTATCCAGGCTTGGCGCCTTGCGCATTAACCCGCGTGAGTTATTGGCTTTGAAATCCTATTTATTTTCGGCAAAAAGCTTAACTACCCGTCTGGAAAGCTTTGCCCTGCCACTGTTCGATAAATGGATTACGCAGATGGGTGCCTACGATGATCTAATTGCCACGATAGATAAAGCCATCCGAGAAAATCCACCCCTTACTATTACCGATGGCGGTATATTTGCCAAAGGATATCATCCCGATCTGGATGAATTGCTGGAGCTGATCCACGATGGTAAAAGCTGGATTGCACGGCTGGAAGAGGATGAACGCAAGAAAACCGGTATTCCGAGCCTGAAGGTAGGATACAACAGAGTTTTTGGCTATTATCTGGAAGTAACGTCCATGCACAAGAGCAAAGTACCGGATTACTACATTGCCAAGCAAACCTTGGCAAATGCCGAACGCTATATCTCTCCACGACTTAAAGAGTTTGAAGCCAAAGTGCTATCCTCGGAGGAGAAGATCAAGAATCTGGAATATGAACTGTACAAAGACTTAAGGCAAAATCTGGCTGAGTCTCTCCCCCGCTTGCAAATTCTGGGGGATTTGATTGCCGAAATTGATGTGTTTTCTTCCCTGGCTTGGCTGTCCTGGCAAAACCACTATTGCTGCCCACAGTTCAGCGAAAGCCGTGCCCTGCAGATTGTGGAAGGACGCCATCCTGTAATAGAAAAGCTGGTGGATACTGATGAATTTATCCCTAACGACACCCTTTTGGATTACCCCGATACCTCCATCGCCATTATCACAGGGCCGAACATGGCAGGTAAATCTACCTATCTAAGACAAGTAGGGCTATTGGTGATCATGGCTCAGATGGGAAGTTTTGTCCCCGCAGAAAGCATGACCATGCCAATCTTTGATAGAGTTTTCACCAGGGTTGGCGCTTCCGATAATCTGGCACAAGGGCAGAGTACCTTTTTGGTGGAAATGATTGAAACCGCCAATATCCTAAATTCTGCTACACCGGATTCTCTAATTTTGCTGGATGAAATTGGGCGTGGCACATCCACCTTTGATGGCTTGAGCCTGGCTTGGGCAATTATCGAGCATATCCAGAAGTACAAACATGCTTTAACCCTCTTTGCCACACACTATCACGAGCTTACCGAGCTGGAAAACATCTACCCTGATATCAAGAATTACAATGTAGCAGTGAAACAATGGAACGATGAAATGATCTTCATCCGCAAGATAGAACGCGGCGGTGCAGATCAAAGCTATGGTATTCAGGTAGCCCGTTTAGCAGGTGTGCCCGAACGCGTTATCCGCCGTGCTAAAGAAATCTTAAAAAATCTGGAAGAACACGAAATCAGCCCCCAGGGCTTGGCTTCTTCTATCCGTAAGAAACTCTCCCGCGAGATGCCTCAGATCGATATTTTTGAAGTTCTGGCAGATCGAGCAGGGGAAAATGAGCCTATTATAACCGAAATTAAAGAGCTGGAGTTAAATGAGCTTAGCCCTGTGCAAGCATGGCAGAAACTACTTGATCTTCAGTCTCGTCTATTAGGAGAAAAATGAACAAGCTCCTGTGCCTCAGCCTGGCTATCGTTACGCTATTGCTGTTTTCTTGCGCAGTAAATGAACCTGCCAGCGCAGGCAGTGTAAATGGTAAATCTATCAGTAAAGATGATTTTTACAGTTCCTATCGTGGTCATTACACTATGTTTAGTTACCAAAATGGCAGAATCCCAGATAACAATGAGAAGCAAAGTATCTTTAGCGAAACTTGGGTAAACATCACACGTTCCTTAATCTTGCGTAATTACTATCAGAAATACAAAATTAGCACTACCATGCGCGAAGTAATCGATACGCTGTCCACCTCCATTCCGCAGCACGTAAAGGTATCACAGGCGTTTGCTAAGAATGGCAAGTTCGATAAAAACCTGTATTTGCAATCTCTGCTAACTGACCGTCCGGAAAATATGAGTGCGCTAAGGAAACAATATCAGGAATATCTGATTCCCAACCAGAAGCTACAAGCAAAGCTGATAGAACGCGAACTAATCTCCAAGCAAGAAGCAGCTCAGATCGGTAAAATACTTGCCAGTAAAGCAGATATAACATTAAACGTATTTAGTGCAACCGGTCTTGATGAATCTATTAGCGATAACGAAATTAGCGCATATTATCAGGCATACTTGCCAAAATACCGCTTGAAACCTTATACTCGTTTTGCCTATTGCACTGTTCCCGTGATACCGGATGAAGAAGATTACCTGCAAAGCAAGATTATTGCTGATTCCATATATACGCAGTTAAATAGTGGAGCCACCGCGGAAGAAATTATTCATGCAAGGGCAGATAAAACGGGTATGCTCAGCTTGATAGATCATGGTTACCAAAAATCAGCAGATATCCCCGCTGAAATACAAAACCAGTTTTTGAACATTGTTGATGGAACTTGCACCTCACCCCAGCGCGAGGACAAAGGCTGGATCATCTACCAGAAAGTGCAAAGTACCAAAACTTTAACCCTGTATCGCAGTATCAGAATCCAGAGTTTACCACGCAGCTCAAGTTTGGCTGAACCTGAAACCACAGCTAAGCGGATTATGGATTTGGCTATGAGCATCGGGTTAAAAAATGCTGCGGAGGAATTCGGTGTTAGCTATCTGGAAACACAGCGCCTTGATCCTGACAGCTTGGCTTTTGAAGTGCGCGATGTAGTTGGTATGCTGAATAAAAAGCTGAAAGCAGCAACTGCTGGCAGCATCTTCGAGCCGATGTATTCTGCGGATCTTGCAGCCTGGCTGGTGATTGAAGTAATAGAAAACCAAACTAAGCTATACCAAAGCCTGGATGAAGTACGCAGTGCGATCCATACCGAGCTTTCAGGAGAGCGCTTGAAAGACATGAATAAGCTTTCTGCCAGAGAGTGGATCGCCAACCCCAACAAGCAAGCTCCCAATAACATGCAAGTGGTAGCAATGAAGAACGTTAATGCATATTCAAGCTGGGAAAACCAGCCGCTTACCAATTATTATTATCAAGCCCTGAAAGCGCATCTGGCAAACACTCCTCCTCCCATTATCGAGCTTGAAGGTAAGCTTGTGGTTCCGGTCTCGTCCAATCAGCAGTTCAGCAAAGATAAGGTAAGCGCAGCGCAGATTCGCGATACCTATATAAAAACGCTTCCTCCAGATTGGTTCAATCAATGGCTGGATACCCAGGTGAAACATGCTAAAGTGGTGATCAACATTAGCCGATGAATACGATCACAGATTCTAAGCACGAATACTATATGGAGTTTGCTCTGGAGGAAGCAGAAATAGCTGCCTCCGAGAACGAGATTCCGGTAGGCGCTGTACTAGTAAAAGATGGGGAAATTATTCTGCGCGACCATAACCGTACGAAGCAATTAGCCAATCCCCTTGCCCACGCCGAGAAATTGCTCATTGACAAAATCATGGCTTCTAAAGCTGTGTTCTTGTATGACTATAGCTTATACGTAAGTTTGGAGCCTTGCTTGATGTGCGCTGGAATGCTTATTTGGAGCAGAATCGGCACCCTTGTTTGGGCAGCAGCAGACCCCAAAACCGGCGTTGTTGGATCAATCTATAATGTGCTGAAAGACAAGAGTTTCAACCATCACCCCATAGTGGTGGGACACATTCTGGAAGAGCGGGCTGCCGGTCTGATCACCAGTTTTTTTAAAGATAAAAGACGATAATGTTTGGAGAGTTGCCGGAGCGGTTGAACGGGACGGTCTCGAAAACCGTTGTACCTTTACGGGTACCCAGGGTTCGAATCCCTGACTCTCCGCCATTTATTTGTCAATCAAGCTGCCAATCTCCTGATTGGCAGAAGCAGCTTTGCTGCTTGTATCATAGCTTTCTGCGAGAGCTGTGGCAACCAGGAGATTGCCACCCCACTTATGCTTACAATTGATTACTTCATCTTAGATGCTGCACATCCTCTAATTACCGCAGATAAGCTGCAGGACGAGCTAATCCTATACAACCTGGATGCTGCCAGCTATGGGGTACTCCAAACCGAATTCCTGCGCATAACCGGCAAAGAGATTGATAAACACAGCTTTACTACAGCCCTCTCCGGTGGGCAGAGAATAATCCTGATGGCACTATTGGCACTGCTATCTCCTGCTCCAAAACTGAAGTTCATAAACCTGATGCATGCGCTGGATAGCACACGCAGACGGTATTTGCAGGAATTACTGGACACCAGTACGAAAGAAATCATCCTGGAGAATAAACCGTGCTGAGCATATCTAAAGGAAAGTATGAGATTTGGCCTAAGTTCTCTCTTGATATCAGGCAGAATTTACACTTTGAAACAAGGAATACCTATTGGCTGGATGGCGCTAACGGCAGCGGTAAAAGTTCTTTGCTACAAGGCATCATTTTACCCCGCTTAGCCGAGATAAAAAGCGACATTTACCGTCTGTATCTGCATCAGTTTTCGGAACATCAGAATTTTGCCATCAAAGCTCATGCGGCATTTTATTCACCTACTCTTCGCTTAAGAAACGATAAAGATTGCCTGGACTACCTGCTCAATAACCTACTCACAGCCTACCAAAAAGAAGCCAGGCAAAGCTATGTACTTGTTGATGAAAGCCAGTATCTTTCCTATATTGAAGGCGCAATTGCCGATTATGGCCTTCCTTGTTGCCTCATCTACTCCCAGCATGGAGATCGTCCACAAGTTTCTTCAGTACGCTGCATCATGTTCGAACCACAATCTGTTACCCTGAGCACAGTGTATGAAACCGCTTAGCAGGCTGTTTACCGCTGTAATCATGATGCTTGTTTTTATCATCTTGTTTTGCTTTGTCTGGCTGCAAAGCTGGATAATTCAGGTTGCCGGTCTGTTGGGCGTGATAGCAATTGCAGCGCTGCTCTTCAAACCTAAAAAACTGGGCAGAGAATTACTGCTCTTAGCCCCTTTCGTCTTGCTTTTAGCTGTTATTTACGCAATTTTCGCCATTTTTAAAATCGCTGGTTCTACTGCGTATTGGATACATTATGGTTTAAGCCGCACTGCCTTACTGCTAAGCACCATTCTCTTCATGCACGTTCTCATTTCCCGCATAAAAATTGACGATTTCCTGTTTTTACCTTGGGGTATACAAAAACTTAAGTATATTATCCTTGGTAAGTTGCTTTATAGCCTATCCTTTAAGTCCTACCCCATAATGTGTATGTTCACCGAGCTAATACCCAGTGAACAAGTCTCTAAGCCAAAAATGCGGGAACGCATACGCAGCCGATTGATTAGCTTGCTGGCACTGATCAGCCTGATAATCGGCGAATCAAGCCTAAAAGGACAGATGATCGATGCCTGCATCCAGCATTGTTACCCCAAGGAGCAAAAATGAAATGGTACCTTATTGTTGGCCTTACCGTTCTGGTAATGGTTAGCACACTTTTGATTCGTTTTCCCATCCCCGGAGGGGGCTATTTCAATTTAGGTGATGTGGTAATCGTATTCACTGGCTTGTATGCAGGTAAGAAAATTGGTTTTCTGGCAGGGGGTATAGGCTCAGCGCTTGCCGATTTAATTGGCTTTCCTGTGTTTGCACCCATTACTTTTGTAGTTAAAGGGATAGAAGGTTTCCTCTGCGGACTGGGACAAGGCAGCAATAAGCTACTTTCATATTTGATGCCTGCCCTGGGAGTGCTGTTTATGGTGTTTGGCTATTTTCTGGGATGCCTACTGTTTCCCAATCTCGGGAAAGTTGTAGCTATTGCCGATCTGCCTGTAAACCTTGTTCAAGCATTAGTGGGTTATGTGGGTGGCAGAGCGCTGTTTATCGCCTATGAAAGGGTTTCTGGCATTTAACCTTAGCGCAATTTTGTGAACCTTTGTTTTAACTCATAGTTCTACCGGAAGATAAAGAACCGCAGGTAGTTTTCGTGATTACCTATGAATCTAACTATATATGCGGCAGAACTATAAGTAAAAAACAAACGCGTTGTTGGGCATTGGCATTGATGCGAAAAGCCCTGCTATTCACTTGCTCGCATTGCCTTAGCATTGGCTTAGCATTGGCTATCTCATCCACAATGCATAGCCAATGCTAAGACAATGCCTGCAGGGAAGAGAGAACCAACATTTTAGTAGCAGGTAAAACAGTGTGGATAACAATGCATTGTTTAGCACAATATTGTTTGATTAGATACCCACTCTAATTGAACTACAGCCTAAATTAATATCAAACATCCCTAATTTATACTTACAAAATGGGGAGCAGAATAATCATTCACACTCCCCATATAACTATCTTGTTTAGCTGCTTTGGGTTTCAGCCACAGTAATAATCTATATTGTTACAGCAGTTCAATCACCAGGAATTTCTGTTTACGGAAATTGGCAGTGTCTGTAACGGTTAACACATTGCTGTTTTCTTCCTTTTCAACTTTGTAAGTGGTTGCAACATGATTGGATAGGATAGAGAAACCTTTCTTTGTTGCGGGGAATGTGATTTGCTGGCTGTCCAACAGATTCATCTGTGTGAATTTATCTGTTTGCAGCGTATGAGTTACAGTAGTAACTTTGCCGATGCCCAAAAGCCCACCCTTGCGATCGATAATACCTTTATCCATCAGCTCCTTGCGGGTGCCGAAGATGTAATAGATGGTATTGGCATCAATGCCTTGCTGAGTAAGCTGCTGTTGTTTCTCACCGATGGTTTGTTCACGTTTCTGGATTTCTTCCATGCTGGTGCGGCGTTCTGCTTCCAGGGTTTCGTTCATTATACCCAGGCGTTTTTGCAGTTCGTCCATGATTTTTTCTTTGTCGCCGATACTCGATTTCAGCTTGTTAACGATATCCTGCACGCCTTTTAGCTGTGTTTTAGATTGGGAAAGCTGCTTCTCGAGTGCACTGATTTTCTTTTTATCAGCTTCAATTTGGTCACGCATGTTGACTATTGATGAGACAATTTTCGCCTTACGTTCTTCTGGTGTGGTTCCCGGTAACTCTTTCTGGGTGAACAGTTGTCCCGATAAATCCTGATCGAGAGATTCGAGGCTGGATTGGATTTCCCCTATTGTAGCCGTAGATTTTTCATATAAATCTTTTAGTTCCAGATTAGTTTTTTCCAGTGCTTTGGTTTTGCCATTGGAACCCATCCACAGCACACCAAAAAGTATGGTTAGGATGGCGAGAATGGCGAGAATGATTACATTAGTAGTTTTCAAGCTTGACTCCTTATTAGGTTTTAATACCTTGTCATAATAAGCTAATCGGCTATTGTGCTAAGTCAAATAAGGAATTTTTATGAAATACGCATATTTACAAGCATGGGTAAAAGAGTTAGGCGATTATGCCGCTACTGTGGAGACCTGCTATCTTACTGCCACACAGATGATACTATCACTTAAAGGCGGAGCAAAGCTGTGCTTTGTGCTGCTCTCGCAAGATGCATTTTTGTACCTTGATGAGGCACATTTGGATCTTGCAGGGGCAAAAAACATCTGGCCAAGTATCAAAAACGCTGCCATAGAGCAGATAACGCTGGCGGATAATGATCGCATTTTAAGTATCAAGCTTAGCCATCGTGATATCTATCAACAAGTTGCGCAATATGTTATAGTAGCAGAACTGATGCCGCCGCAGCCTAATTTGATCTTGTGCAATGGCAATATGGTAATCATCGATGCGCTAAGGAAATACACGTTTGCCGACAACCCGCAACGGCAAGTGCTTGCAGGGCTAACCTATCTGCCTCCCAAAACTTCCTTTACACCTGATGCCGAGCCTCTCAGCGCGCCCTATCCGGATGGTGCCCAGAACTGTAATGACTATTTTAGAGCACGTTACAACACAGTGCTGCAAGTGCAAAGCAAGGTAGATTTACGCGCACAGCAAAGCGTGATCGTGAAACGTGAACTGAAAAAACTGCAGAAGAAACTGAAACTGCAAGAGCAAGATCTGCATGAAGCCGAACAAGCGGAACATTGGCGGGCTTGCGCTGAAGGGCTGAAACCTAATCTGCATCTGGTTAAAACCGGTGATACCAGCTTCTGTACGATAGATTATTTTGATCCCGCTATGGCGGAGATTTGTATCCCCTTGCAAACCGCTAAAAACCCCAAAGATAACCTGCAATTCTACCTGAAGAAGTATCAGAAAGCCAAAAAAGGACTGGTGATCATCAGAACCAATATAGAAAAGACCACGGCTGAAATTAGCCAGACAGAAACGCTCTTAGCACGCATTGTCAGTGGTGAACAAACCGATTTGAACTTGGGTAAGACGGAATCTGCCAAACAGATAATCCAAAAAGCCAGCCTTAGCGATAAGCTGCTAAATCTAAAAATTGGCGAGGACTATCAGATCGTGATTGGTCGCAAAGCTACCGAAAACGACTTTATCACCACGCAATTGGCGCGGCCGCATGATTGGTGGTTTCATAGCAGAATCTATCACGGAGCGCATGTTTTGCTGCGCTGTTTCAAGAAGCAAGAGCCAAGCCTGGAACTTATCCGCCACTGCTGCAATCTGGCTGCCTGGCACTCACAGGCAAAATTTTCGGCCAATGTGCCGGTGGATTACACGCAAATCCGTTTCGTGCGCAAACCGCGCAAAAGCCCTCCAGGCTATGTGATTTATAGCAACCATCACAGTGTTTATGCCACGCCTATGGACTTGCGAACTGTGAAAGAAGCGCTAAAACTATGAAGAAAACCAAGCTGCGCGGAATCCTGATTAAACAGCTTGAGTATAGCGATAGCAGCCTGATTTTGCGATTTTACAGCAAAGAACAGGGGCTTATAGGAGTTCTGGCAAAAGGGCTTCGCAAGAAAACGGAAAAGCAGCAACTGACCAATTTGTGCGAATATGAGCTGGGGCTATATGAACCAAGGGAAGCGGGTTTATGGCTGCTTTATGATTACGACGTGATATGCGATTACTCTGCCTTTCCTACTGCGGCTACCTGGGCTGCGGCTGAATGTGGCTTAGAATTAATCAGCCAGATTGAGGTTAGCCAAGATGAACAAGCGCTGTTTTATCAGCTTTGTACCAGCTATCTTGCTTACCTGCAGAACGTAAAAACAAACGCAGTGCTAATCTTCTGGCGCTTCTTTCTGCGTATCATTCGTCAAAGCGGAGTTGGCAGCCCGCTGGATAGCTGTGTTCTGTGCCACAAGGCTGATAAAAGATATAGCGCTTTTGATGAGCTATTGGGTGGTTTATTGTGTCAGGATTGCCACCAGGACAGAAACCCTGCCGAACATTTGCACCCCCTAACGCCAACAAGCAGTAAACTACTGCAATTGATGCCAGAAATTGGGGTGCACCTGAATGACTTTGAGCTTAGTAAAGCCGAGATTGCCGAGATTAACCAGGTACTTGATATATACTGGCAAAGCCACCATAAACATGAGCTAAAGTTAAAGAGTATGGCGGTGCTGGCACAGTTTTACTAAAACAATCCTGTTTTAGACGGCACTAATTAACCACCGAAAACACTAAAAAATGCACCTGTCACTCGCATTTCAGCGTGAATCTGCTCTTTTTTTTTTAGCGTTAATCTGCTGGAAACAAGCTATTTAGAAAGGCTCGAATTGGTTAATCTGCCAATAGCGTTCTTCGGCTTCTTTTTGCACCACCAGCAGGTCGTCGTAGTGTTTGCCTTCCCAGCGTATCATTAGCTCGTAGAAAGACTTAAGGGTAAGGTTTTCTGCTTGTTCCATGCTGGTACGGTAATGCTCAATCGCATCTTTTTCCAGAAGCAATGCAGTGGAAATCGCCGAAAACAGTACCTGATCCTCTCCAATACGCTGCATAAAGCTTGCCGAAATCATAGGGTGTTTGCTTATTGATTCGTTTATTATCTTAGTTAAATCGCTGGGTTGCAGATCGTTGGAGATCTCTTGATAGTATTGCAGTAGATAATTGTAATGCAAGCGTTCTTCCTCTTTGCGAGAGGAAAAAAATTCTTTCACTTCGATATCTTGTGCATGATTAGCTGCGTTACCATATAGAGTAACGCTATCCATCTCGCCTTGCATTGCCTTTTTTAGGGATGAGAGTAATTGTTCTTTCAGAGCCATGTTAACCTCGCAATTAGTTTTCTTTGTTAAAAAGTATAATCCGGATTGTGGGAATGGACAATGGATATTTGTGTGGGCGTGCTGGAGTGTGGGCGTGTTGGAGTGCTGGAGTGTGGGCGTGCTGGAGTGTTGGGGTGATGGCGAGCTTGTAGGTTTCGGTGCATTCGGTGTTTTCGGTGGTGAATATAAAAAAGGTGAAACACTATTTGGCTTGGGCTTGGAGTATGCCAAAGAGCGAATTTGACTTAAACTATTGCGTACAGCGATTGACCAATTACACACTACTCACTTATTAGCAATAGGTTGAGTTAATATGCGGGCTACGAGGTAACAGGATATTTGGTCATTTTTCGTTATCATGCAATATAGGGTTTAACTCATATTTGCAATTGACAAAAAGCTGCTAAGAATAAACAAGGAACTTATCTAAACAGGAAGGATGTAAGTTTGAAAAAACCCTTAAGAACAATACTAATAACCCTACTGCTGTTGCTCGTCTTGCAGCCCTTGTTTGCGAGTTCTTTTGCAGACAATACGGTTACTTGGCTGAAGGGTAGAGGTTTAAGCCCGGTATTAATCGTGCTGATCATTTCCATGATGCCTCTCATAGAGTTACGCGGCAGTATTCCTGTGGCAATAATTATGTTTAATATGCCCTGGCCACAAGCGGTTGTATTATCCATTGTGGGAAACATGATCCCCATTCCGTTTATTTTGTTGTTTATGGATTGGTTTTTTGCCCTGATTAGCAAAAATAAACAGGGAGTACGGTTTACCCAATGGATTTTTGCTCGCACCAGGCGTAAAGGCAAATCCATCGAGAAATATGAAGCCGCAGGTTTAGCCATATTTGTGGGCATTCCGCTGCCTGGCACAGGTGCCTGGACGGGAGCTTTTGCTGCCAACATCTTCGGCATAAAGTTTTGGCGTTCCATGCTTTATATTTTCATCGGAGTGCTTTTGGCTGCTGCAATTGTAACGCTGCTTTCCCTGATGGGAAGCATGGCAATAGCCTGATGCACAAAGCATATAAAATCTTCTGGCTGGCTGGCGAAAGTTCTGGCGATTTGCACAGCGCATTGATCATGAAAAGCCTGAACGACAAAATTCCCGGCTTAACGCATATCGGCATCGGTGGACCCAGAATGCAGGCACAAGGATTAAAACCGCTGTTTCCCTTCAACCGTTTTGCCGTTATGGGCTTCGTGGAGGTGCTTAAGCATCTGGGCTTTTTCCTGCAGGTGCAGCGGCGTATTAAGCAGCAATTCAGCAAAGATAAGCCAGATTTGGCGATTTTGGTGGATTATCCTGGCTTGAACTTGCGTATTGCCGATCTTGCCGATGAATATCGCATCCCTGTATTGTATTTCATCTGTCCACAGTTTTGGGCTTGGAAACATGAGCGGGTGTATAAACTGAAGGCTTCTACACGCCATGTGGCCTGCATCTTGCCCTTTGAAAAGGAATTGCTGGATATTCACAATGTGACCAGCAGTTATGTGGGGCATCCCATTGCCGAAGAAGTAAGCTTTCAGATGGATAGGAACGAATTTGCCCGTTTTTATAGCCTGGATCCCAGCAAGAAATGGATTGGCTTTTTCCCCGGAAGCCGCAATAACGAAATTGCCCGAATGCTGCCTCTTTTTCTGAAAGCTGGCGCTAAATGGAACTCTGCCGAATATGAGCTGCTGTTCTCTAAATCGCGTAGTGTAAATCATGCCCAATACATGAGCTTGCTGGATGGCAAAAATAAAGTTAAGCTAATAGATGGCAACAACTACGAGATGATGAAATTCTGCGAAGTTCTGGTGTGCACTTCGGGCACAGTTACGCTGGAAGCAGCCTTTATTGGCACACCGCTTATCATTTGCTATAAAGCCTCTCCCCTATCCTATCTGATCGGGCGGTTTTTTGTGCGCATCAAGCGTATCGGTTTACCCAATATCGTTCTGGATCAGGATTTACTGCCCGAACTGGTTCAGAAAGCTTGCAGCCCGGCTAATATCTTTGCTGAAGCCAATAAGATTTTGGGTGAGCCACAGCGTAATAACCATATCCGCCAAGAACTTAAGAGGCTGAAGGGGATGCTTAGCGATAAACGCCCTTCCCAGGAAATGCCACAAATAATCGCAGCTTTGCTGAAAACACATGCCTAAATTCCTCTTTTATCTGGAACGGAAACTGGCGGCAAAGTTCCTGCTGCTACTGCGTAAAACTTTGCGGATTAATGTGGTTAATCAGGATGCTTCGAACGATATCCGCTGTATCTACGCGTTTTGGCATCGCAATCTGCTTTTATTAACGATTCAACGCGTGTATTCTGGGGCAGGGGTGCTGGTTTCCCAATCCAAAGATGGCGAGTTTATTGCCGGGCCACTGGAAGAGCTGGGTTACATCCCCATTCGCGGATCCAGTACCAGAAATGGCTCGCAGGCAATGCTGGAAATGATTCGTGCAGCAAAGAAAATATCGCTTGCAATAACACCTGACGGACCCAAAGGTCCAAGCGGAATAATCCAGCCAGGCGTATTCCAAATAGCCTTACTTGCCAAGATCCCCATAGTTGCCATAGCTGCACATGCACACCAAGAATGGTTGTTTAAATCCTGGGATCGTTTTCGCTTTCCCAAACCATTTGCCAAGGTAGATGTCGTATATTCCGATCCCATCTTTGTGCAAGAAAAAAGCTCCATCCCTGCTGCTGAAGAGGCTGTTCGCAGTTTCTTGAGTGCGCAGGAAAAAAGATTTGAGGTATCCCCATGAAACGTATTAAACTCTATAGTCCCGAGAATTTTGAGCGTATATTTATCGCTGTGATAGCCCTTGTTTGCGCTGGTTTGCTTATTTATCTGGGCATCGAAGGCCCCATGATTAAGGGCAATATTATGTACAAGACCCATCCGAGCGTATATAACCAAATTATTGCCCAGGATGCGGTTAACACCTTTGCCATTGCGCCCATCCTGATTCTGGGTGCCTGGGGATTGTTCAATCGCAAGCGTTTCGGCAAATACCTGCTGGTGCTTACACCGCTGTTTCTGTTCTATTACGCTATCAGTTTTGGCATTGGTTGGGAGTGGATGGCGCAGGATTATCAGGGCAACAGTCAGCTCTATTTTTTCCACTTTCTGGGAGTGCTGATTTCAGCGCTGCTGATCATGTTCTATTGCCTGGATGCCTTTCCGCCAAGGCTGAAACCACGCTTCAAACAAAAGACTCTGATCATCTATTCGGTGCTGTTCAGCCTCTTTATGGCGCTGTTTGCCATGATGTGGATGAAGGAAATCTTTCAGGTATTTGCTACTGGCACAGCGAGGGGTTATGATCTTTCGCCCGCTGCTTTCTGGCTGGTGAGGCTATTTGATCTTGGTTTTTCCATCCCGCTGGCATTTATCAGCCTGTATTTGCTGTGGCTGCGCCCCCAAAGCAGTTTTCCTGTGCAAATGCTGCTCTATGGCTTTTTCCTCAGTATGATTGTAGTGGTAAATGCCATGGTGCTGGTGATGTATGTAAATAATGACCCGAGTGCTGATATAAAGAGTAATCTGGTTTTCCTGATTCTGCTACTAATTGTTAGTGCTGGATATGTGTTTATCCTGAAAGGTTATAAGAAACGCAAGGGGTAAAGCCTATTTTAGCGTTAAGTTATTACCTGAAAGCCGAAGAGCAGGACGCCGTTGCTGCTATAAATACCATGACAAGAGGGCTGGGTCACAACCAGACGCTGACGGTAACTTCTTCCTTACGGCTCGCTGTTTGAAAGGTATCCCATAACCCGATCTCAAGCTGAACTAACATCAGGTTGTGTTCAGGTATGTTTTGGGGCAATAAGAAGTGAATCGTAGGCAAAGAGCAGGAACTACATCTGGCTGGAACAACTGATTGGAGAATTATCCAATTGCTTGCTTCACCGCTAATGTTAAGCATCAGGCGAACGCAATACGCTCCTACACAGCCTCTTACTCTTCCTTGTTAATCCGCCATTGCCAGTTTCCCAGGGCAGTTCCTGGCACATTCATGCGGGCACAATCGTCCAAACCCAGAATATCCTGATAGGGCACAATAACCTTATCACAGCCGGAGGCAAGGGCAATATTGCGCATTATTTGATGGATATTAGCGCAATTGGGCTTACCCTGGCAAGCACGAAAAGCATGTTTATCACAGTATGATTGCAGGTTTTTGCGGCTGGGGCTTTCGGGTGTAAGAGCATTATACCAACCCTTTAGGGTGGGGTTATCGTGCGTGCCAGTATATAGCCAACGATCTGCAGGATAATTACTTACTTCAGGAATGCTATCTTCAAAACAGAATTGCAGGATTATCATCCCCGGAAAGCCAAAGCTATCCCGGATATGGCACACATCCTCATTCAGGATGCCCAGGTCTTCGGCGATAAAGCGTTCTTTGCTGTAGCTTTCACATAAGCAGCCAAAGAAATCTTCCGGTAAAGCGCGCACCCAGTTGCCATTCATAGCCGAATCGGGATATAGGTAATTGCCTGCTTCATCATAGCAGCAATCCACCTTCCAGTAATTTACGTAACCTATAAAATGATCTAAACGCAAGAGATCAAGATAGGACATTGCTGTCCCGATGCGCTGCATGAATAAGGAAAAACCATCCTGACGCATAGCGTGCCAATTGTATATAGGATTTCCCCAAAGTTGACCACCTGCGGCAAAAGCATCGGGCGGAACTCCGGCTAAACTGAGGCGTTCACCTTTGGTGTTTAGCTCGAAGAATTGCGGAAAAGCCCACACATCGGCACTTTCGTAGGACAAATACA
>JAVEUB010000260.1:0-4148 GCA_034005785.1 Cloacimonas sp. (SeqCode)
ACTGCGTTTTCGCCACTGATAATGAAAATTTACCCATATAATCGTAGGGGCTTTTTTGCGCTCGCCCAAGGGAGCCGAATATTCATTTTCATGTAAAACAAAGAGTAAAAGAGGAAAAGAGGAAAAGAGAAATGCTGAAGTGGGAATTGATTTGTAAATAAGATACTAGACACTATGGAGTTATATTTCTTAACCACAGAGAAAAGCAGAGAAAAACAGAGAATAGTTTCTCTGTGGTGAAAAAAAACATCTGCTGAATTTGTTACTATCTTCAAAACAAACCACTGTTAATTTGTTGTTTAGAACCATATAATCGCTTTCAACACCCTTGCTTGCATTGTCTTAGCATTGGCTATGCATTGTGGATGGAATGGACAATGCTAAGCCAATGCTAAGGCAATGCAAGCTATACCCAAGAGAGAGCTGTTTAGAATATCCTCACGTTTACAATTTAGCTTTTCAACTAAACTTCTTGACGTGATTGGCGCATGGCGTTATGAAGGGATAATCGATAAAATACGAGGTGAACCATGAAAATATCTGAGCTGTTAAGTGCCATAGAGCGTTTTGCACCGCTGGGTCTGGCTTTAAGCTGGGACAATGTAGGCTTGCTACTTGGAGAGGGGGATTGGGATGTAACAAAAGTTCTGGTTACGTTGGATGTTACGCCCAATGTAGTTGAAAAGGCTATTAAAAGTGGATGTCAGCTTATTTTAAGCCATCATCCGCTGATCTTCCGTCCGCTGAAAAGCATCACCGATCCGCTACTGATAAAATTGCTGCAACACCAGATCGCGGTAATCAGCCTGCATACCAATCTGGATGTAGCCCATACCAGCGTTAACCATCTATTGGCAAAGCAGTTGAAGATGAATGTTCTGGATACTTTAAGTGCTGAAACAGGGGGTAAGCATTATCATATCACGGTTTCTTCTCCTGTACATGCGGCACAGAAAATCTGTGCAGCAGCTTGGAATGCAGGAGCCGGCAAAATAGGAAATTATGCCAACTGTGCCAAAAGCTACTTAGTGCAGGGACATTTTAGTGCTGAAAGTGGTGCAAAGCCTTATTTGAAACATAGCGAAGGTGCTTGGGCAGAAGAAACAGCTCTGCAATTCAGTTGCGATTCTTTTTGCTTGCCGCAAGTTCTTGCGGCGATCAGAAAAGCGCACCCCTACGAAACACCTGCGCTGGATCATTATGTGGTAGAGAATCCTAATCCCGCTTATGGGCTTGGTTTGATCTGCGCTTATGACACGGATCACAGCTTGCACGATATAGCAGAAATGGTGAGAACCCGCTTGAATTGCAAGCAGTTAAAGCTGTGGATAGCTGGAAAGAAGCAGGATACGTTAATAAAACGCATCGCACTTTGCGGAGGCTCCGGAGCCTCTGTGCTGGCTGCTGCAACCGCGAAAGCCGAGCTTTTCATCAGCGGCGATATCTCCTATCACAGTTTCTTAGAAAGCCGCATTCCGATTATCGATGCGGGACACTTTTACACAGAGTACCCAGTGCTAAATTTCCTGGATGCTAAGATGCAGGAATTAAAGCTTGATAGCGAAATCATGCCTATGGCAGAGCATGAATACGCCCAGGGGATGCTGATTCTGTGAGATAAGTTATTAGCAGTCCAAAGTTCTGTTTGCTAATTTTGCAAAGCTGGCTATCCTTTTCTTTAAATACACCTTTTTAGGAGGATATAATGCCAATGTTAAATGAAAAAGTGATGCAAGACGTAACTAAAGCCCTTGCAAGCATGCAAAAAGCCGTAACCCTTAAATTGTTCACCCAAGCCCTTGAATGTAAACAGTGCCAAGAAACGCACCAAATGTTGGAAGAATTAATTGCAGCCAACAGCTTGCTAAAGCTGGAAGTGTACACGTTTGAAAGCGACACAGAAGCCGTGGAATCCTTAAAAATAGACAAAATCCCTGCCATTGCCATTGTTGGCGAAAAAGATTATGGCATAAGGTTTTATGGAATCCCAGCAGGTTATGAATTTTCTTCGTTACTATCCGCAATTCTGATGGTATCCACCGGTGTGGTTAAGCTTACAAACGATACGAAAACCTTCCTCGATAATCTGCAGAAACCGGTTCACATGCAGGTGTTTGTAACCCCCACCTGTCCCTATTGCCCTCCCGCTGTGATGCTGGCGCATCAAATGGCGTTTTACAGTAAAAACGTAATTGCAGAGATGGTGGAGATAAGCGCATACCCGCATCTGGCTCAAAAATATTCCGTACAAGGCGTGCCGCGCACAGTTATTAACGAAAAGTGGTATGTGGAAGGTGCTGCTCCAGAAGCGATGTTGATCAACAAGATCAAAGAGGGCATTTGAAATGTTCGATTTCAATGTAAGTATGTCGGACACGGTTGATGCCAGCCAGTTGTTCGATCTTATTATTATTGGCGGAGGCCCGGCAGGTTTAACTGCCGGGCTTTATGCCGCACGCTACAAGCTGAATACCCTGATGATAGAAAAAGCCGCAATACCCGGCGGACAGCTAATTACTACGCAATGGGTGGAGAACTACCCAGGATTTCCCGAACCCGTTTTGGGACATAAGCTTGCTGCTGATATGGAGAGCCAGGCAAGGCTTTTCGGTTTACAGATTGTGCGCGAAAACGTAATCTCCGCAACCCTGAACGGAGAAACGAAAGAGGTAGTAACCGAGCACAATATCTGGAAGGCCAAAAGCATCGTTATCGCCACAGGCTCTTCCCCCCGGAAATTGGGCATTCCCGGAGAAGCGGAATTTTACGGTAACGGAGTATCGTACTGCGCCACTTGTGATGGGCCATTTTATCCAGATAAAGTAGTGGCAGTGGTTGGCGGAGGAAATTCCGCGTTTGAGGAATCGCTGTTTATCGCCAAATACGCTCGTAAACTGCACTTGATTCATCTGCTGGATAAATACCAGGCAGATTCTATCTTGCAGGAGCGGGTGAAAGCCGAGGCAAAAATAGAGCTGATCCCCACTACAATTGTAACCGAGATAGTTTTCGATAAAGAGCCTAAACACCTTGTAATTAAAAACACGGTGAGCAACGAAACACGGAATCTGGAAGTGGATGGAGTATTCATCTTCATCGGGGCGATACCCAATACGAAGTGGTTCGAAGGACAGCTTGAGCTGGAACAAGGCTATGTGAAAGGCTATGATGGAAATGGCACTTCCGTGGAAGGCGTTTGGGTAGCAGGAGACGTTCAGGCAAAAGTGCTACGTCAGGTAGCCACAGCAGTTGGCGATGGCGCTAATGTGGCACACGCAGTGCAAACATACTTGATGCACAAGGGCTGATTTATGCCGGAACTACCAGAAGTTCAAACAGTGCTGGATGGCTTTGCAGAAGCTATAAAAGGCAAGAATATTCTTGATCTGGAGTGTTACTACCCTGGCACAGTGATCCATGATCCAGAACTGCAGGACGAGCCTTTTCCTGCAAAAATGGTTTCTGCCAGACGCAGAGGTAAATACATGATTGTAGAGCTGGATAACAGCAGCAGCTTTATTATCCATTTGCGGATGACGGGCAAGCTGGTGTTTTCCACGCTTGCCGCAGAACCACTGAAGCACGAACGTGCCAGATTCATTCTGGAAGGTGATGAGCTTGTCCATTTCATCGATATCCGCACCTTTGGCAAAATAATCCACTGCGCCAGCACTAATGTAAGCTCCTATCTGCCCAAGCTGGGGCTGGAACCATTGGAGCAGGAATTTAGCTACACACTGCTTGCCGCCAAGCTAAAGGGAAAAACAGCCCCGATAAAAACTGTGCTGCTCGATCAAAGCATTATTGCCGGATTGGGAAACATCTATGTATGCGAAATACTGTACCGAACAGGGATTTTACCCACCACTCCGGCGGGAAGCTTAAAACCTAAAAGCATAAAGAACATCATTAAGGAATGCGTTACAGTGCTAAATCTGGCAATACAAATGGGAGGCACAAGCATCTCGGATTTTAGAAGGATAGACGATAAAACCGGCGAGTTTCAGAGATTCCTGCAAGTTTACCAGAAAGCAGAATGCCCGCAGGGGCATAAGACAAAAAGAATCGTGCAGGGCGGAAGATCAAGCTTTTTCTGCCCTATTTGCCAAAAGTAGGATTTATCCTTGGCGAATAGATAAAACACACTA
>JAVEUB010000261.1:0-4147 GCA_034005785.1 Cloacimonas sp. (SeqCode)
GCTTTAATAGTGACATCCCTAACGGGATTTATTAGGGCTGGATTCCCGCCTCCGCGGGAATGACACAAGGTTTTGGAGTTTTCGCACAAGCTCCTCCGCAGGAATGACAGAGGGTTTTGCAGTTTTCACACAAGCTCCTCCGCGGGAATGACAGAAGGTTTTGAAGATTTCCCACAAGCTCCTCCATGGGGCTATCTATGCACATTTATAGCGACATTATTGCATCTTTTTGTCATCTCTCAGAGCGGCTTTTGTCTCGCGATCGCGTCTATGCCAGATTAAATGCAGCTCAAAACCCACAAAAGCCAAAAAAAGCCCTATCAGTCCCATCCATCCGAGTGTCGGGAATAACAAATACAGGGCTACCGCCATGATAATCCATTCTACTATTGCCAATACGTATTGGTTCATTAAAATCTCCTCGAATTCATTTTTACTCAGTTAGCCCGAGCCTTGCGGGCTATGCGGAAACCAAGCTCCTTACTGGAAACATGGGCTAAGAATCCACTCCGGGCAGTGGATGTACAGGGATCTACATCACTCATCCAGCTTCCGCCTCTGGCAATCCTGTAAGTTCCGCTAAATGCGCCTTCGGGATGAATCTGTGCTTCGCGCTCATACGTTCCCCAAAAGTCCCAGCACCATTCATACACATTTCCGCTAAAGTCAAACAGTCCCCAGGGGTTAGCTTCTTTGGTTGCCACCTCCTGAACGTGATAGTTGCTGTTTTCGCTGTACCATGCCACAGTATTTGCATCATTACTGCCCGAGAACTGCTGCTTGTTTAAACTATCTCCACTTCTGGAGGCAAATTCCCATTCTGCTTCAGTGGGCAAGCGATAACCGTCTGCCTTCCATTTACAGTAAACCTGATAGCGCAGGGTGTCTATATCGCTGGTGTTGTTGGCATCGGTGACGTCTTTGTTAATTACATAGCACGGTTCCAAGCCATCCTTGCGGCTTAGGGCATTGCAGAATTCTAATGCCTCATACCAGGAAACATTGGTAACAGGGAGTTTATTCCCGCTTCGTGCCGATGGATTATAATCCATAACCTCATTCCACAGCTCTTGGGTAACTTCCGTAAAGGCGATCAAAAAGGGCGGCAGTTCCACTTCATGGCGCGGACGCTCATAATCGCTACGATCTACAAATTGACTGCCCATCATGTATTCGCCTCCAGGCAGATAAACCATGCCTCGCGGATAGGGAACGCCTTCCGCAGCGGTTATAGTAATGGCGTTATTACGTTTATCGTAAATCTGCAGATCAATGCTCACCCCAAAAAACTGATGCATCAGTTCCAGCGTGTATTCACCTGCCGATAAGTCCGAAAATTTCTTGTTTTTGCCTTCCACAACCGAGCCAAGAAAGATTCCCCCCAGATAGATATCTCCGCTGATATAGCTTTTCACTTGCAACGAACCTTTACCCGAACCGGGATAGTTTTTTATCATCGGTTTGCGGGGGGGATCGGGTTTAACAATCTTTTCAGGTTTTGTTTCTGCAGGAATCTGAGGCTCACTGGCAGGGGTTTCCGCCGCAATTTCTAAAGCAGGCTCATCAAAATTCACAATGGTTACCTTGCTGGCTGTTATTAGCACTTTGCGGATTTCTTGCGTGCGGGAATTGCTTAGTTGCACAGTATGCTCACCTGCACTGATATCAGCCCAGTTTGCTGAACTGCCCGTCATCAGGCTTTGATAGAACTCTCCATCCAGATACAAATTTCCGCCGTACTGGCTTATTACCTTTATGCTGCCAGTTAGGGATTCCCCAAGGGGCTTCAGCACCGCATTTTGGCATAATAAAGTACTAATTAAAACCAAGCCTAAGCAAAGGCAGATTAAGCGTCTCATAAAATCTCCTGTTTCTGCATTACTTGATGATATCCACTGGCACCTGAGGAGTCTTTTCAATTGCCGCTTTCAGTTTCAGCAAATCCCCATTATGCAAGCGAATACAGCCCTCTGAAGCATTAGTTCCGATGGAAGCGGAATCATGCGTGCCGTGAATACCTATGCCCCGCCATGTTTTACCCGAAAATGAGCCTTTAGCACCGGTGTATAAAGCGATAAAGAAGGGTCCATAGGCACCCTTAACTGCACCTTTACCATCCTTAAAATCATGCGTCCAGCCGCTGGAATCCTTGATATAATTTACTTCATAGTGCCCTTCGGGAGTGGCATTATCGCCTTCTTTGGCTTTATCAGCAGTGTTTTTGCCCAAAGCCACAGAATAGCTTGCCAGTAGCTTGCCATCATGATAGTAATGCAGCAGATGCCTGCTTTTTTCTATTAGGATATAATCACTTTTGGCAATCATTCTGGCTTGTTTCAGCGTTTCTGGAGTGGGTGCTTTCGCCGTAACAGTTTCACCTGGAGTAGCGGGTAGGGGCATTTCATCTGCTACTTTTACGATTTTCACATTTAGCGAATCGGCAATAGGTAGGCTATTCTTCGGCTTTCTGCCAAACTGTAGCATGGCAAGCCAAGCGGTAAGGCAAATCAGAATAATAATTAACAGCACAATCAGGCAGGATGTGCCTTTGTTTTTGCGGTAACGTAAGTTATGCCAGCCTATTTTTCGCATAAAGTATTGTCTCCCCGTTTTTTCTGAAAGCCTACTTCTTTTACGGGGGTGGAAATGTAAGCCTTTCCTGTGGATAGCAGATACACATCGTTCTCATATACATGCTCAATCATGTAATCTTCCAAGCTGTTAAAAAAATCCAAACCCAAAAGGTCCAGGAAACTTACAATGTAGCCTGATAACCCGGATTTATACACCACTAACCGCACCCTCATCCATCTATTCCAGGGTATTTGCGTACCTGTTTGAGCAGAATTGCTGCCAGAGCCAAGGTATGAATCGCCATAATAGATAAAGGCATCGTTGTTTTTATCACGAATATCCATCCCAATATTAGCGCCTGGGCCATTTATCACCCAAATTGCCGAGCCTTGAATAGTAGCCGGGATAAAATAAATCTCCGTGTTGCCCATGATGTCGGGATCTGGGCTTAAATGTGCCACCTGATCCTGATTATCATCGCGAACTGTTACCTGAGTTGGGTCATCTGAGCAGGAAAGCATTGTTAATGCCAGAATAACGGCAAAAATCAACGTGCGCATAAATCCTCCTATATGTTCGTTTTTTTGCCAGCCTGTTAACCACAAGGGATCTATATCCAATGCTTTTCACAATGATTGTATGCAATGGTTTTTGTCAAGCTGGATTTTAGCTGCACCCTGGGAGCTGTTTGCCTTATATTTCTGTCCCTCTACATCTTATTATGTTTAACTGTATCTTCAAGGACAAAAATATGAGTTAAACTGCGGGTAAGGTTTTAGCGGGCAGGTGACAGGTATCAGGGTGAGAAGATAGCGGGATGCTTTAGCCACAGTAAAACATTGAACATTGTGCTAATTACCGCTGTGAGATCACTCTATTTACATGCTGCTGAAACTTTGGTTCCCTCTTCCCTGCTTGCATTGGCTTAGCATTGTCCATGCATTGTGGATGGGATAGCCAATGCATAGCCAATGCTAAGCCAATGCAAGCATGTGAAAACCTGCCAAACTGCAGCCAAGAACACAAGCTTACTGGCATTCTTTGAGCTTGAGCCTTAGAGATTGGTATCTACTGAATTGCCGCGCAATGGGATAGATTTAGTAGCCATGCTGAAGCGTGATGTACAGAGTAGCCCTGTTCTGTAACCCACGGTTTAATCCACAGCCGAAGGCTCTCGCTGCGTAGCTCTCACTTTTCCCTACCTCATTGCACAAAATAATTGGTTTTCAGGCATTCCCCCATTTTTTCCTGTCATTCCTGCGGATGCAGGAACATTCCAGCCCATTTATAAGTTCTGTAAGAACGGCAGATATATGCCTATACTGCAATTCTTTATTTGTGTCATCCCTGAAGGGATTCATCAGGGCTGGATTCCCGCCTCCGCGGGAATGACAGGAACATTGAGACTGATCAGCAAGAGTGCTATTATTTTCATAAACTTAGCTGTTACGAATAGCGAATAAGTGCGCGAACAATGAAGTAACTACCCCAATTGCGAAAATTGACAGATAGCTTGGTTGGGAGAGTTCGGTGTATTCAGCTGGGAAGAAGCAACTTAAATCCCGATAGGGAT
>JAVEUB010000262.1:0-4109 GCA_034005785.1 Cloacimonas sp. (SeqCode)
GGAAATGTTACCCATCACCATCTTTTGAACGATGATCGCAGTTCCCCATTCGTCGGCAATTTGAAGTTTCTGGCGGTAGCGTTTGGCGCGTTCGGTGTTCCAGCTATCAAGCACGTGAGAAATGGCGTGGTAAAGCTGAAGAATGGGATCCTGTTCCAGAAATACGTTATTCTTTTCTAGCAGTTTCTTGTAGTCGTTCACCATTAGGCGCATCTGTGAGTCCGAGAACATGGTCTTTTGCTCCACCTTGTATTTCTTCTTGTAACGGATCATCACGGCGTCGAAGAGATCACGTTCAATCCCGTATGCCATGCCCCAGCTTTGGATGAGGCGGCGATAGCAATCCCAAGCTGTCCAACCATAATTGGGGCGTTTAGAAAGGCTCAGGGTAATCTCGTCGTTCAGCCCAATGTTCAGGAAAGTATCCATTGCTCCGGGCAGGCTCATGGGTGCTCCAGAACGCACAGAGATGAGCAGGGGGGCAGCAGGATTGCCAAAGTCAAGACCAGTGTAGCGTTCCATGTTGGCGAGGTTGGTTTTGATAAGCTCGTCTAGTTCACGGGATATGTCGGGATGGCTATTGATGATCTCCCGATGGCGGTAAAGCTCTGTGGTTATTACAAAACCGGGAGGGATAGGGAATTCATATTGAATCATCCGCTTCAGGAAATAAGCTTTGGAACCGAGGAGAATCTGGTTATCTTTGCGAGAGTTTTTGCTGTACAAGTGGATGAACATGCTGTCCGGATCGTAAGACATCACGCGCGGAATATCCTGAGTTTTAAAGATACTTTTCATCTCGCCAAGGGATTCCAGAATGCGGGCTACGAAATTATCCAAGCTCTGGACGAGAACCGAGGAACCAAGCAGCGTTCGGTAGAATTCTTCTGCTATAATCTGGGAACGCACAGAGCGCTTTCCGCCTTCCGCCCTGCCAATAAAATGCAATTCCGAATCATAAAAGCGGTAAAAGTACTCGCTGATGATTTCACTAACGCTATCCTTCAGCAGCTTGAAGATGTCCAGATACTGGTCCAGCGATAAATTTACCACGCGTTGGCTGGATTTCAACATCTCTAAGGCAGAGCCAAAAGCTTCGTTGGTAATCATCTCCTGGCGCAATGCATTATCGTAAAGCTCCAGAATGCGAATAATGCGGTGCATCGTTTTCCCGTTGATATAGCCGAGATTGAGCTGGGCATTGCTGCGCTCGAAGAGGCGTTTGATTACGTTCTCCATGCGGAAAATCATGCCCATCGCCTCTAACTTGGGATCTCGGTACATACCATACATCGAGGGAATGCCTGCAGCGATATGTCTTTTGTAGTAGATATTCTCCCAAGGTGTGCTGGGTTTGGGATCCAGGATAACGCTATTAAGCCGTGCGATATAGCTTAGCATTTGCCTGATGGAGCTTTCATAATCCCTTCGCTGTAGGCTCTGGTGCAAACGGTTCTGCTCGGCAGTATCGAAGAAACTGTAGCGGGAAAGAAACTTGGCTATATCATAAGGATCAAGGTTATATTTATCTCTAAGCAATAAATGGCAGTGGCAGAGGAGCATCAAGCGCTTAAGGTAAAAATCCAGCTCTTTTCCTTCGAAGAGAAGCTGCAAGTGATGCCATGAAAGGTTAAGCAGTTCTCCTGCGCTAAGTGCCTGTTCGCTGAGGAAGCTTTTCACCGCTTCGCCCTGTTTTCGGGTAATCTCATCTGGCTGGCTGGCATAGAGATACACGTCTTCGGGCAGCATCTCTTTCAGCGGTGCGATGTTAAAGCCTGCCCAATAATCCAGAATCCTTCTCACCAGCGTGATATGAGTGTTATTGCTCTCTGTGTGAACCTGTTTGCGCAAGAAATGGATAAGGCGATCTTCACGTTTGCTCATTTCGTCTATCGAGGTGGTGATATCGCGTATTTCTCCCTCGGCTCCGATCTCGGTATAGAAAACTGGGAACAGCCTGAGCAATTGTTTAATCTGGACATAAAGAGGCTCAATACCGGAATTCAGAAAGCCGGAAACGTCCTTTTGGAACAGATCAGTATCGGAGATAAAAACGCCATAGCGGACGCAATTAATAGTGAGCGCTGAGAGCAGCTCCTGGCAATGGATGGGAGAAATGGCTATTAACTCGACATACAAGCGGATATGTTTAATATGGTTCTTATCCACGTCAAGTTGCCAGTCTTTGTTTATCTTAAATTCTCCGGGAGCAGTGAATCCTAGATCATTGATCTTGCGGATCAAGCGTTTAGAAACCTTTTCGTCCTTGCCCTTAAGCACCACCTTGCCGATGGTCAATAGACAGTCCAAGACAATAGAAAGATGGCTGGTTTTGAATTTTTCCAGTTCCTTGAATACCGATTCAAGTAAGGCAGTTATTTCTGAAGAGCTAAGCTCCTTATTGATATCCGCAAGTTGCCGGTTCATATCCCACAGCAAGTGATCGCGCAGTTCTTCCATGCCCGGTAAGCCCAACAGATAAAAGATATAGTGGATTTTATCCGTGAGGTTGTCCAGTTTTACAATCATTTCCCTAAGCAAAGTAGCGATTTCTCCAAAAGAGGGGATTTCGCTGAGGGATTCTATATCTTTACAGGCTGACAGCTTCTTTTTCCATGCTTTGTAGAACTGTTGTCCCAGCCTTGCTGCACCGGTATCTGCCTCTGCTTCTGCCTTCTCCTCTAATTTCTGGAACCAGATTCCATCGGCGGTGTTACGCTGCCACAAATCCAAACTGGCTTTTAACAAGTGTTTAACGAGGGCAAGTGCTTCGCTGCCAGCGTCATGAACACCCGCGAGACCCCGCATAGTTTGGCGACACGAGCTGGATAGCTGGACAAATATTGCTTCGCTTTTCTTGCTCCATTGGGCGAGAGTGGATAATGCAGCGGCAAAGACGGTATCAGGGAGATCAGGATAGCCACAAAGTGCCGATACATATTCAAGGTATTCTAGAATTATCCGCTTTTCTTGTAGTGGTTTGGTGCAGATGGCTGCCACCCGCGAATACAAGGTGATGATCAAGGAAAGAGCTTTTTGAGCGTCTTCCAGTTTCACAAAGAACCAGATATCTCCCAACATACTCTGGTTGAGCAGCGGGATCACGACGTCTGGATTTGCAAAAGGATGGTATAGTTCCTCCAAAAATTGCTTGGTGCGGAGTTGGATGCCATAATATGAGCTGGTTTGCGCCAATAACCACTGCGCTGGCTCATCCAATTTGATTTCTATTACTCTGGTAAGCACCAAATTGTCGTCAAGCGCTTTAGATTCCAGTGGTTTCACCTTAGTTTCTATCCTCTCTTACGATTTATTGTACATCTTGCATTGTGCTTTACGTGTAATAAATAATATCCTTCTCTGTCAAGTTAATTCCTACCATATCTATGAAATCGTCGAGGGGTCGAGTGGTTTTGAGGTCAAGATGTATAGTGTAGAGCAGCATTCTGATGCTGCTAAAAACCCTCACTGAAAACTTAAAAATTCATCACCAAAACCTCAAATGTCCAAGTGATGACAATTTGAAGTTTTGGGTGAGGGTTTATAACTATCGCTCCACTCTTCCCTGCTTGCATTGCCTTAGCATTGGCTATGCATTGTGGATGGGATGGACAATGCAAAGCCAATGCTAAGCCAATGAGAGCAAGAGAAAAGCTGCCAAGCGGCAGCCAAAGAAAACAAGCTTATCCACTATGATTGAACTTGAGCCGTTTATTTCCTGTTTATAGGATTTCCAATAAGGCTATACTATTAGTGTTGATAGATTACATATATCTGGGATAGTTAACGAATAATGGCAGCACCATCAAGCTGATAAAAATAGTGATAAAGACATATACAACCCATTTATTTGGCTCTTTTTTAGCTAAACCAATAACGAAAGCATTATAGCAAAACAGAGTTGCCACAACCGCCCAAGCTAAGCCAATATAGACACCTGTGATGGGCGTATCAAATTCTGAGATTGATAATGCGGTTGTTCCAATACATCCGGCAATATTGCCTATTACTTTGATCGGGGTAGTTTTACTTTTAATCTCGCTCATGTTAACACCTGTTATCGCTTAATTTAATATTTATAATTCCCCTAAAAATATCGCCAGTAAGAT
>JAVEUB010000263.1:0-4123 GCA_034005785.1 Cloacimonas sp. (SeqCode)
TATTCGGCTCTCTTGGGCGAGCGCAACTCGCCCCTACAGTTAAAGGTATAAATTTTCATTATCAGTGGCGAAAACGCAGTTTTCATAGATGTTTCTCTGCTTTTCTCTGCTTTTCTCTGTGGTAAAAAAAATATAACTACATAGTGTCCAGTATCTTATTTACAAATCAATCCCCACTTCAGCATTTCTCTTTTCCTCTTTGTTTTACATGAAAATGAATATTCGGCTCTCTTGGGCGAGCGCAACTCGCCCCTACAGTTAAAGGTATAAATTTTCATTATCAGTGGCGAAAACGCAGTTTTCATAGATGTTTCTCTGTTTTTCTCTGCTTTTCTCTGTGGTTAAAAAAGAGTTCTGCATTTACCGCATCTTTCACAGCAAAACACTCTTACTCCGCAGCTTAGATATTCTCTTTTTCCTTTTTTGTTCAAACGTATTGTTTTAACCGCATGCCAACAAGCCTTCCGCATTGTTTATTGTTTTTGCTTTCATGTCTTCGTATCCCCCAAAGTCTCTTTTTGTGAAATCCCTTGACCAAAACCCCCACCCGTAAAACCTCGTTTACACTTATAATATCAATGTTTTGGAGCATATATGCTTAATCTCGATCTCGATCAACAATTAGTCCAGCGTTCCCGCATTGCGGCACAACAGATAACCGGAGCTTTCAGTTGGCTGTTTGATGCTTACAGTTCAGTTTCCATCGAGCGTACAGTGTTGCGTTTTATGGGTATAGACGGCGCATTAAAAGGTGGAGAACCGCTGCCCAACGTGGTGGTGGATCATCTTGTGGCAAAACAGGGCATCAGCAAAGGTGCAGCTATCTGGGTTGCCAATGCCATGCTGGCAAAAGGTTTAAGTGCTCAGCAGGTAGCGGATGAAGTTGCTGCCGGCACACTTGTATTAACGGATTTGCCCTTGGCGAAGGCAGATGCTATTTTTGCCGTGATAAACCCTTTAACTACTAAAATGCTAAAGCATATCAGCGGGCAAAAAGCCAAGCGGGAAGAGAGTTTTAAGTTGTTTGGTCCCCGCCGCTCTCCTGCCATTTACGTAATTGTTGCTACCGGTAATATTTATGAGGATGTAACCCAAGCCCGTGCCGCTGCTCGTGAAGGTGCAGATATTATTGCCGTGATCCGTTCCACAGCGCAGTCGCTTTTGGATTATGTGCCTTTTGGCGCAACTACGGAAGGTTTTGGGGGAACTTTTGCCACGCAGGAGAATTTCCGCATTATGCGTGCTGCTCTGGATGAAGTTTCGGAAGAAGAAAAGCGTTATATAAGCCTAACGAACTATGCCAGTGGACTTTGCATGCCCGAAATAGCCGCTATGGGTGCCATTGAAAGGCTGGATCTGATGCTGAATGATGCCATGTATGGCATTTTATTCCGCGATATCAATCCCAAACGCACACTGTTGGATCAGTATTTTGCCCGCATGATAAATGCCTATGCAGGCATCGAGATTCAGACCGGTGAAGATAATTATCTTACCACTTCCGATGCCATCGACAAAGCCTACACCGTTACTGCCAGCCAGTTGATAAACGAAAGTTTTGCCCTGATAAGCGGAATAAAGCCTGACAAAATGGGTTTGGGGCATGCCTACGAAATTGATCCTGAGCTGGAAAATAGCTTTACATACGAGCTGGCGCATGCGCTGCTAACGAAAACCCTGTTCCCTGATGCACCGGTTAAGTATATGCCTCCCACGAAGTTTGCCAGCGGCAATATCTTCAAAACCCATCTGATGGATGCTATGTTCAATTTTATGGGACAGCTTACGCATCAGGGTGTGCAGCTTTTGGGGATGATGACGGAAGCCATTCACACGCCGCATCTTGCCGATCGCTCTTTAGCAATCGAAAATGCCCAGTATATGTTTAAAGCGGTGAAAAACCTGGATGAAAGCCTGTGTCTGGCACCCAATAGCTTTGTTAACCGCCGTGCTAACGAGGTTTTACAGCAGGCTGTGGAGTTTTTGGAAACAGTGGCAAAAGATGGCTTGCTAAACGCTATGGCGAAGGGTGAATTTGCCGAAATTAAGCGTCCTGAGAACTCGGGCAAAGGCTTGGACGGTGTGTTTATGTGCGATAAAGATTACTATAACCCCTTCATGGAAGCGATGAAACAGGAGTTAGGTTTATGGGCAAGAATGTAATACGTCCCTACGGTGATACGCTGAACGATGGCAAGATGCAGCTTTCTTTCTCGCTACCGGTTTCCGCAGATGCCTTGGGTAAGGAAGCAGCACGATTACTGTTGTTACAAATGGGTTATGATGCCGCGGAAATTACCGGAATGCGCGATCTGCGCGAAGGTTTCACCCATTTCATCGCTTACGCCGTAACGTCTTGCGGGATTGATAAAAGCAAGATCAAGGTGAAGGTTGTGGAAACAGAAGTGATGGATATGGAAGCAACGGATGCCTATATCCAGCAGCATCTTGGACGCAAACTAACTGTGGTTGGCGCTTGCATCGAAAGCGATGCGCATACGGTAGGGATAGATGCCATTATGAATATGAAGGGCTATAACCACCGTTACGGACTGGAACGCTATCATGGCTTTAATGCCATCAATATGGGTGCGCAGGTGCCTTCCGAGGAATTGCTGGCTAAGGCGCGTGCCGAAAATGCCGACGCTATCCTCGTTTCGCAAGTGGTAACCCAAAAGAATATCCACATCCAAAACCTTACCAAACTAATTGAACTGGCAGAGGCTGAAGGCTTGCGGCATAAGATGCTGTTTATCTGTGGTGGACCAAGGATATCGCACGAGCTGGCTATCGAGCTTGGCTACGATGCAGGTTTTGGCACAGGCTCGTATGCTACTGATGTGGCGAGTTTTATAGCTATTACGATGGCGAAGAAAGGGTGAGTGGAAAGTGGAAAGTGGTGAGTGGAAAGGTGAAAAAGTGAAACAAGTTTCAAGGTGCTCTTGTTACTCTGAAATAAGGGGTATTGTGAAACACGCAGATTGTAGGGGTGCATTGCGTGCACCCTATATTGTGAAGATTAAATCAGATAATACATTAGCGTGTTACACTATATTACCGTACAGCTTTTGGGCGCACGCAATTAAGCCCCAACAACACTCCAGCACGCCCACACGCCCACACTCCAGCACGCCCACACGCCCACACTCCAGCACCTCCACACGCCCACACCCCAACACCCCCAAACGCCCACACTCCAGCACCCCCACACGCCCACACTCCAGCACGCCCACACGCCCGCACCTTTCCCCAGGAGAAAAATGTTTAATTTCCTCCTAATGATCATCGCTTTCGGGCTAATGATCACCATCCATGAAGGTGGTCACTTTCTGGTAGCCCGTGCTTTTGGGGTAGGGATTGAGACGTTCTCCATCGGTTTTGGCAGAGCAATTGCAGAATTTGAACGGAAAGGTATTAAGTATCGCATCGCTTGGATTCCTTTGGGCGGTTATGTGAAAATGATGGGTGAAAATCCTGATGATGAAGACGACCATGTAAGTGATGAGCTTGCTTTCCAGAAGAAAGCCTGGTGGAAAAAGGCCTTAATAGCTTTCAGCGGGCCATTTGCCAATCTTGTATTGGGATTAATCCTCTTTATCTTTGCCTTTATGCTGCCCCAAAAACAGGAAGATCAGCGTCCCCTGATTCACCAAGCGGAAGGTAAATGGGCACTGGTGTTTAGCCCTGCGGATAGCATTCTTGCCGTTAACGGAAAGCCTATCAAGGGTTTTACAGAGTTCCTGATAGCCCTTGAAAACAAGCAGGACAACACAGTTCTGGTTTCCCGCAACGGTAGTAGCCTGATGCTTGAAGTACCGGGGACTGATGTGGACTCCTTGCTAAAATCTCTCACTCCAGCAGTTAGCAGCACAATTGGCGAAGCATTTACCGGAATGCCGGCTTGGCGTGGAGGCATAAAAAGCGGTGACATCGTGCTGGAAGTGGATAGTGTGGCCGTGGCAGATTGGTATGCCATGCGCGAGCGGATAATCGGCTCTCCCAATAAAGAAGTGTTGCTAACCATCAAGCGTGATGGAAAGATTATACACCGCAAGATAGCCCTGGAAAAGAACTTGGCTATGGGCGAGCATAAAATGATTGGCATCAGCCAGGATCAGCCGGT
>JAVEUB010000264.1:0-4120 GCA_034005785.1 Cloacimonas sp. (SeqCode)
ATGTCAAAAACAAAAAAGGGGGGGGGGGATAAATACATGACAAATAATACCTTAAGATTGCATCCAGAATCAGCTTGTTCCTGCGCAGGGCTTTAATCCCAAGTCAGAATGTCCCGTTTTCGCCGCTTGCAATTTTCGGTGAGACGATTTGCAATTTTCTGTGAGACTTTATTATAAGCGATTAGATTGACATATTACACATTAAACACAGAGGGTCAAAGCAAAAGGATGGATTTTCTGCTTGACATTTATGCTAATCGTTTTAAATAGATTCCCATGGATGTTAACAAACATAAAAACCCTTATCATATCCCAGTGCCAGAATTGCTGGAAAGTGCCGATTTCTTCAGCGAAATCCGGCAGTTTAGTGCTATGGCTTATTATCCCCTCTTCTATCATGGTACCAGTAAAGACGAATTATTCTGCGGAATGGGTAAAGCTGGAATGCCGCTGGAGCTTTTACGCGGAGCTATTCCTGCAAAGCGGGAATACGTCTCTCTTAGCATCGAATTGCCTGCTTTTCATATCTTTGAACGCGAACTGTTTGAAGAGTTCGGAATCAAAGCGTTAGGCCATCCCTGGCTAAAACCCCTGCGCTATCCGCATGGAAGTGTAGCCAAGATAACAGATTATCCGTTTTTAAACAGCGATTCTTCCGCACTGCACGAGGTGGCGGTTGGGCCTGTTCATGCCGGAGTGATAGAGCCGGGGCATTTCCGGTTTATCTGTAATGGTGAAACTGTGGAGCATCTGGAAATCCAGCTTGGTTACCAGCATCGGGGAATTTGCCAGCTTTTGGCAGAAGGTGATATCCGCAATAAAATGCCTGTGGCAGAAGCCATTGCGGGTGATACTGCCATCGGACATGGCTTGGCTTATTGCTCTGCCGTGGAAGCACTTTGCGGAATGGAAGTATCTGGCGATATCCAAAGTGTGCGCTTGATCGCTTTGGAAATGGAACGTATCGCCATGCATCTGGCAGATTTATCGGCACTTTCCGGTGATATTGCCTACCTTAGCGGCTTAAATTTCTTTGCCGCCCTGCGTACCACGATTATCAATTCCTCCCTGGCAATTTGTGGCAGCAGGTTTGGCAAACGCTGGCTGAAACCAGGCGGGATAAATTACGGAATAAGCAAAGCTCAGAACAACACGCTGCGCAGTACGCTAAACGTAGCTGAAAAACAGATAGATAATTGCGCCAAAGCGCTTTTCGGCGATCCCGGAGTGCTGAACCGTTTCGACAGCACGGGCTGTTTAACGCAAAAATGCGTACAAGAGCTAAACATGAGCGGAATTACCGCCAAGGCAGCAGGGCTAAATATCGATGCCAGAAAGGATTATCCCTTGCCTGAAACACCTGTGTTGCAGCCGCTAACATTGAACAGCGGAGATGTGTATGCGCGTGCGTATTTACGTTATCAAGAAATATTGCAATCTTTGGGCATGATAGATTTTGCTTTAAGCGTGTTACCGGAAACCAAGGCACAAGATTCCGCCACTCTGCCTACGCCAAAGCCTGATATGCTTGCAGTAGCGATTGTGGAAGGTTGGCGGGGCAGAATTGTGCATGTGTTAAAAACCGCTAAAGACGGCAGCACAGAGTTTTACAAGGTTTACGATCCCTCGCTGCACAATTGGTTTGGCTTGGGCATAGCTGTGCGCAACGAAGGAATTTCGGATTTTCCACTGTGTAACAAGAGTTTTGATCTCTCCTATTGTGGGTCAGATTTATGAGAAAGCGCGATGTTTGATCTCCTAAAAGCCCGTGCTGCACATGGTTACCAGGCAATTCCTGATCCGCTAATAGCCAATATTCATCCCTCATTTCCGGGCTTGCCCCAGATTTTGCGTGCCCATGCGGAAGATTTTGCCCAAGCAGCGCTGTTTTGCCCTGTGCAGGCAATACAGCCATACAGCCTTGATTTGGGTAAGTGCGTTTTCTGCGGGGCCTGCCAAAGAGCCTTCCCGCAAACCTTTGTGTTTAAGCCAGATTTTCGCATGGCAAGTAGCACCAGAGAGGGTTTGCTGATTAAATGGGATGCCGCTACGCAAAAATCGTGCTTGCCAATCGTGCAGGTTAGTAACCTGCTGCGTAAGTTGTTCAAGCACTCATTTGCCCTGCGTAATGTAAGTGCCGGAGGATGCAATGCTTGCGAACTGGAGTTAGGTGCCAGCTCCAATGTAAATTTTGATATGGGACGCTATGGCATAGAGGTTGTGGCCTCGCCGCGTCATGCGGACGGCCTTATCCTAACCGGCCCCGTCTCGGCAAATATGGCTGATGCCTTACAAACAACTTGGGAAGCCATTCCGCAGCCTAAAGTACTTATCTTAGCAGGTGCTTGTGCCATAAGCGGAGGCTTGTTTGCGGATAGTAAAGCTGTGGATAGAGCATGGCTAAGCACCATTGATGCAGTGCTTTACATCCCCGGATGCCCCGCTCATCCGCTTAGCATTATACACGCGCTGATGTCCCTCCTGGGGAGGGTGAAATGATTGCTTATGGCGCTATAATCATACTGGTTGCACTTGTTGCAGCCTTGCTGAAACGCTCGGCGCTGTTTACTTTTTTGGGTGCAGTAGCTTCCTTTTTCATGGGCTATGGCTATGCAGTAGTGTTGTTTAGTGGAAAAATCCAGAGCTATGTTCTTAGTTTGCCTGGTATTACGGGTATAGCAGAGCTTACTATTGACCCCTTGGGGGCTTTTTTCGGTCTGATCTTCTCGTTTGGCTTTCCTTTGGGCTTACTTTATGGTCACCACTATCTTAAAGCTCATCCTGCCAAAGGGATAGCTTCGCATCAGCTCTGGTTGGGGCTGATGATACTGAGTATGCATCTGGTTTTGCTGCTGCGTAATAGTTTGCTGTTCATGCTGGTTTGGGAGCTGATGAGTCTGGCTTCGTTTTTTGCCATTATTCTGGAGCGCGAAAACAGGGAAACGGTTGCCAGTGCTCTCTATTACTTCGTGATGATGCACATCGGGGCAGCGGTTTTGCTTAGTGGTTTTGCCTGGCAATACTGGCAAACTGGCAGCTTGAACTTTGGCACTCAAGCTATTTCTGGCTGGGCTAAATGGCTGCTGTTAATAGGTTTCTCGTTCAAAGCAGGCTTCTTTCCGTTCTATTCCTGGCTACCCAAAGCGCATCCTGTTGCCCCTTCACATCTTTCTGGCATGATGTCTGGCTTGATGATTAAAACAGGTATTTTTGGCATTATCTTTGTGCTTACCAAAGCACAATGGCAAGCTTACGAGGTTTATATCCTGCTTGCTATTGCACTTATCACGGCGTTTAATGGCGTAATTCACGCCTTAGCAGAAACGAACATCAAGCGCGCCCTGGCATACTCATCCATCGAAAACATCGGAATCATCGGCATTGGGCTCAGTTTCTGGCAATTAGGTTTAATCTTTGGCAACCCTGTGATGGCAGCTTTAGGCTTTGCCGGAGCGCTGATGCACACGCTTAACCACTCGTTGTTCAAGCCGTTGCTGTTCTATTTAAGCGGTAATGTGTTAGTAAGTACGCATAGCTTGGATTCTGACAGCTTGGGTGGCTTGGGTAAACGAATGCCCCGCACGGCAGTGCTGTTTTTGTGCGGCACTGCGGCAATATCTGCACTGCCGCTGCTGAATGGCTTTATCTCAGAATTCGGTATTTTCCTTAGCATCTTAAGCGGTTTTAAGCCAAGCAATTTGGGTAGCACGCTATCTTCTGTGGTAGCTGGAGCCATCTTTGCCTTTGTAAGTGCGCTGGCTTTAATCGCTTTCACCAAGCTTTACAGCATTGTGTTCAGTGGCGAACCGCGCACTCCAAATGCCGCACAAGCTACCGAAGTTACACGGGGAATGCTGATTAGCCCCATGCTACTTGCTGTAGCTTGCTTTGTTTTGGGTATCTTCGGCAACCTGGGTCTGCAATTGGCAAAGCCGCTGGCAGTTGGATTTGGAATAGATGTCTGGCTGCTGGATAGCTTTAGCCACAGCTTAAATGGGATTAGCGTGGTGCTGCTGCTGTTGCTTTTTGCCTTTGCGGTGCTGTATTTTTTGAAAACCAAGATATGCTCTTGCACCTCTGCCCCAACTTGGGGTTGCGGCTATGCCAAACCCAACTCGCG
>JAVEUB010000265.1:0-4116 GCA_034005785.1 Cloacimonas sp. (SeqCode)
AAGGCTGCAAGGATACAAGAAAGCCAAAGCCAGATACACAGTCATTCCGGACTTGATCCGGAATCCATTTTATCTTCATGGATGACCGTACCAGTGACATCTGCTGGTCTTTGGCAGCCCAGGATAAGGTCTATCCACTAAACGATGCCCTCGCAGTAATGGATAATCTGATGGCTCTGGACACTAAATCCAACAGCTTAGACGATGCCAGAGACTATATTAAAGCCCTCGCACCCTGGATCAAAGATGATCAGAAAAGAATACGACTCAGAGATGAACCCAGTAGGTGTTTCGGGAGCGCATACTCCATTCCCACCCTTTCATTGGAAGTGTAGGACGAGAACAGCTGTTTTGTAAAGCAATCGAGCCCGAAAATCAGTTCCGGGCTCGGTTTTTTACGACATTTTGTTATTTCTTATTTCATTAGCATAGCTTTACGAATACTGCTTTTACCGCCTGACACAAGCTTGATAAAGTAGATTCCGGAACTTACAATGCGGCCATTTTTATCGCGGCCATCCCATACTGCCTTGTGCTGTCCGCACTCAAGCTCTGTATTTAGAATATCCTTTACTTTCTGACCCTTTAGATTGTAAATTGCTAATCTGGTATTAGCTTTCACAGGAACACTGAATTCAATTGTGGTAGAAGGATTAAAGGGATTGGGGTAGTTGGAGCTTACCACAGGAACTGATGGTATGGGAATCAAAACATCGTTGCCACCCTGAGCCATCAGCGTATAAAGCTTAGCCCAATTTTCTTTGTGTTTACTGTTGAACACCTGAATCGTAGGGTATTTATACTGTGTGTACTTAGTGGTTATAGGTTTCTTAAGCTCTTCCATCGCAGCAAGCTGCAACACTATTTCCAGATCGAGTACAGCCCGCAGCGAATCAATTTCACTAACCGGATTATCAATACGCATTTGAATCAGGTCTATCGCATTCTGAAAGTCTTTATTAATTATCAAGGTCTTTGCATAATAATCTTTGAGTAGTGAACTAAGATGAGGGTTATCAATAGAATACTGGATAACTTTTGCATCGAGATAGTCTAACAACACCCAAGTAGAATCTGTAATTGCTTGAGAGAGACGGTACACGCCATCGATAGCACTGGCGCAAATTATCTTTTCCGATTCAAGTGGATCGTCAATAATAGTTTTGAAAGCAGAAATAGCTTGATCATACATACTTTGCTTCTCAAAATCAAGAGCAGTGATTAATCTATTGCTCCCCGAGTAGCTTGTAGAATTAGGATCAGGATCGTAACAATCAATCTTTACAAACTCAGCATAACTGGGACTATTGAATACAACTCTTTCATCTTCAAACCAG
This sequence comes from Cloacimonas sp. (SeqCode), assembly GCA_034005785.1. GTDB lineage: Bacteria > Cloacimonadota > Cloacimonadia > Cloacimonadales > Cloacimonadaceae > Cloacimonas. The sequence continues at coordinate 1,338 of JAVEUB010000265.1, forward strand.
TTGGCATTAGCATCGATAGTCGGATCGCCATGAAGGGGGAAATCGTAATAGAAAGTATCGAAACTGAAATCGTTAACCGGATTTTCTCGATTCTGATGGTAAAAGTCATTGTGCCCTTTAACAAGTTGGATTGCGGATATGTATGGCTCACTATCCATGAAAGCCAGATTATTGATGTCATTATTAAGCACATTAAAGGCTTCCACAGAAAGATTGAGGTTAGAGCCTGCGTGGCTTAGGATGCCAGTTTGATTGTGGTTGAAATAATTGGCTTTAATACTGTGATTTGAATTCCGGCTTACAATACCATTGTTACAACTACTGAAGATAGAATTATGCACTCCAGATTGCAATCCAAAGGTAAAAATAGAGTATTCTGAAGAAATACCATCTACACATTCATTAAATGTACAATTATCTACCAAGGGGACTGCTGCGAGTAATGATAAACCTGTAGTGCAATTGGTAAATGTACATTGCCCTATAGTACCCGTAGAAGATGCACCGATTAGTTGAACTCCGATTGTGCAATTAAGAAATGAGCAAGAAGATTGCGGATATCGGCTTCTACAGAAAATTTTGTAATTTCACAAATCGCAGCATTGTATCCAGCTTCTTGCATTTTAGATGATAGAGCCGTAATTTGGGTTAAATAATTCGATTGTGCTTTTAAGTAAGAGTAATTTCCCAACAAATAGCTATCTGAGTGTTTAGCACAGAGAGTGTTGAACACACAAATAGACGCAAATACAAATAACACAAGCTTCATGGTTTTCATTGTATCCTCCCATTATTTTGTTAAGATGATTTTCTTTGTTGCTAAGGCATTAATGCCGTTGGCAACGCTTAAAAAATATATGCCATTGGGTAGCTCAGGTAGTACCATGTGGTACGCAGATGATCTGGTAGCATCTGTTGCCCGAAAAACAACCTGTCCGCGGATGTTATAAACTGTAATAGTCTTAGCCTTTACCTTGGAGTAAGCATCTCCACTATATACCACATTTAGTTTATCCCCTTTATGAAGCGGATTAGGATAGGTGTTTAGTTTCCAGATATCTGCCATGGAGGGGCTCAATTCATCCTCATTGGCTACTGATGTATCAGATAAATCTGTGTTACCGCTATAAATGAATACCTTGCCTGGAACTGGGTTCATGTCTGGGGGACGTTTAGGTGCGCCTACTACCAAATCACATAGGCCATCGTTATTGAAATCACCTGTAGCCATAGAGTAACCGAAACTCATATTGGGAGAATCAGTTGGATAGTATTTTATCAAATCAGCAGTGCCGTTAAAATGTTTTTTACCAAGCCATATGGCTAATCTGCCGGAATCGTGTTGCAGTGAATAATCAGAACCTATCAAATCATCAAAGCCATCTCCGTTCAAATCGCCATGTACAAAACCATAATCGAAATTAAGGGGGCCGAAGTAAGTGGGGCTTAGCATAGCGTCATAAGTGGCAGTTATATTTTCTCCTCCTAACCACAATGCTCCAAATGCAGCACTTCCATTCCAGATTAATCTTCCCAGAAAATCGTCATATCCGTCTCCATTCACATCCCCCGCTGCCATCGGTTTTCGCTGATAATCTTGGCCGCTATCCGTGGCTAACACAACAGTTTCACTGGTGGCAATATCTGGACTGCCGTAATATAGAACAACGTTACTTTGATTGTCAAGATTGCCAGTGGTGTAGGCAAGGATGAAATCATCATAACCGTCATTGTTTACATCTCTAATCCCATTAATGGTAGGATAGGTGTAAATCTCTGTATAGGAATCGTAGATTGTCCAACTAACTAATGAACCCCCAAAGAAAATCTCTACTTTTCGATGCTCTGGCTCTTCCCAAAAAGAGACCACTCCCACATCGTCATACCTATCTCCATTGATATCTCCCAGAACAAAAGGTAGCAAGGATCCTATCCCAGTTGTACCACTGGCGTAGTAATTGTGATAATCTACATGAAAACTTGGTTCGGTAGAGGGATTAACTCCTCCATAATAGATGCAAAGTCGCCATATTGAGTTAATGTACTCTGGATCAAGGATCTTTCTAATAACGACTAAATCTTCAAATCCATCACCATTAACATCTCCTGCATTTAACAATTTACCTTGGACAAAGTAATCGTTGGGATTTCCATATAACTCCAAGTCTGGAGAAGTATCGAAGTTACTGCCTCCATAAAGCAATATAATTCTCCCATAATCATAAATGCCTTGATGTTCGGGTCGTGGGCATTTGCTTTGAATAATTGCCAAGTCCTGTATATTATCTCCATTAAAATCCAGAGATGCCAGCCCATTTCCCATGCCTCGAGTACTGTCCTCACCTGCCAAGATGTTCATTATGTCCAAGTGATTCACACCCCACATTTGAAACAGAGATAACAATAGCATCATTGCAATAAGACAAACTCGGTTCATCTTATCCTCCCATTATTTTGTTAAGATGATTTTCTTAGTTGCTAAGGCATTAACCGAACTTTACCATTTGGCTATTTTTTTACCCTTAAAACAGGCGTTTATGAGCATTTTGGGCGAAACCAAAATTTCCTTAACTGCTATTATTACAGTGTATTAGCAAATTAGTTGTTAGCCCAAAAATGTCCTAAATTGGCAAATGTAGTGACCATAGCATATTAGAAAGCTCTTGACAATATTGGGGGTTAAATAGAGTAGGCATCATGTTTATTAGAAAGGTTACAAAATCAAACAAGAACTCTACCAAGAGGTACGATGAGTACCGCTTGGTAAAGAGTTGTCGCA
>JAVEUB010000266.1:0-4104 GCA_034005785.1 Cloacimonas sp. (SeqCode)
GTGGAAAGTTTCACCACCTGTATTCTATCGCCATCTGCCACATACAGGCTCTCTCCCTGGATTACCATGCCTCGGGGAGATTTCAAGCCTTTGCTTAGGAAGGGACTGTGCTTGCCCTGAGGACTCATGGCAAGAATAACTTGCCCATGCACATTGGAAACGAGAAAGCGTTTGCCAACTTCATCGAAGGCAATACTTTCGGGACCATTGAGGGCATTCTTCCTTAAAAATAAGTTATAGGCTGCAAGAGCCAGAATAATGATCACCACCACGGGGATCAGGACTTTTATATAAGCTTTCATTTTTACTCCTTGATGTTCCAGGTGCAGCCGGTGGGGTTGTCTTTAAGCTCTATACTCAGCTTTGCCAGGTCATCACGGATTTTATCTGAGGCAGCCCAGTCTTTATTTGCACGAGCTGTTTGGCGATAGGCAATAAGCAGTTCTATCAGAGCTTTGGACATATCAGGAACTTTGCTGGACAAACGTTCTTCGCTATGCTGAAAAAAGCCCAGGACGCTGCCTAAATGCACTAAAAGCTTGGCGGCTTTTAGGCGTATCGGCATGTCCAGCGCAGAGTTTTTTGCCCTGCGGCTAAGCTCGAACAGCACGGCAACAGCCTTGGCAGAATTGAAATCATCATCCATGGCTGCCTGGAATTCCGCCTCTTCCGCGGATATTTCAGTGGCTTTATCGTCTTCAGGAGCAGCGTTTAAAGCAAGGAAATCCACCGCTTTCAGCGCATCGTAGAAGTTCGATACAGCCCGGTTGGATTCTTCAATAAGCTCTCGGGTAAAATCTATGGGACTGCGGTAGTGCTTGGATAAAAAGAAAAAGCGGATGGCTTCAGCATCGTATTCTGCCAGGATATCCCGCGCCGTGAAGAAATTCTTCAGGCTCTTGCTCATCTTTTCTCCATCAATATTCAGAAAGCCATTATGCATCCAGTAATTCGCCAAAGGCTTGCCACTAAGTGCCTCTGCCTGTGCCATTTCGTTCTCGTGATGCGGGAACAGCAGATCAATTCCACCCCCATGAATATCGAAACTGGTGCCCAGATATTTTTGGCTCATAACCACACATTCCGTGTGCCAGCCGGGACGTCCCTCACCCCAAGGGCTTGCCCAAATAGGTTCACCGGGCTTACTTTTTTTCCAAAGAGTAAAATCTGTGGGATTGTGTTTATACAGGTTCTCGGCTACACGTGCGCCCACCTTCTGTTCTTCGGTTTTCTTACCAGAAAGCGAACCATAGGCAGCCCAACTGGCTGTGTCAAAATATACATCACCATTGGCTTCGTAGGCGTAGCCTTTGGTAACAAGAGCTTCGATGTAGCTAATGATATCTGGCATCACATGCGTAGCCCGGGGTTGCTGATCTGGCGCTTTTATCCCCAGTGCCGCTGCATCTTCCAAAAAGGCTTGCGAGTATTTATTGGCAACCGTTTCAAAGCTGACATCTTCTTCGAGTGCTTGAGCGATGATCTTATCGTCAATATCTGTAATATTCTGCACATAATGCACGTTATAGCCCTTGTAAACAAGATAGCGACGCACCACATCAAAAAACACGAAGGCACGGGCATTACCGATATGAAAGTAATTATACACAGTGGGGCCACATACATAGATGCTTACTTTCCCCTCTTGCAGCGGGATAAATTCTTCTTTCTTTCTGGTTTTACTATTGTAAAGTAGCACTTTCTTTGCTCCTGTTGTTTTATTAGGTGACAGGTGACAGGTGACAGGTGACAGGTGTCAGGGGTTAGGTTTCAGGTTTCAGGTTACAGGTGTGGGATGGCTTAGTTTGTAGCGTAGGGAAACAAGCATACGGCTGATTTCATCTCGTTGGGCTAAAGCTTTTTCAGAATCAGTTTTAGTAATGTATCCAAAACGGATGGCAAGGAGTATTTGCGTTTCAACTTCTGCCAGAGAGCCTTGGGCTACTGCTAAAAAATGTAGGTATTCAGCCAGAGAGTTTCTGCCTTTTCCCTCGGCAATATTGGAAGGAATGGATACAACCGCTCTATGTATTTGGTTTGTAAGGGCATAAAGCTCCTCTTTGGGGAAGAATTTGCTTAGGTTATATACTTCTTCCGCAAAATCCATGGCTTTCTGCCATACGAACAAATCTTTGAAACTCTCTATCATTTTATCTCCTTAAACCTATCACCTGTCACCTGACACCTGACACCTGTCACCTATCACCTGACCCCTGTCACCTGTCACCTGTCACCTGACCCCTGTCACCTGTCACCTGTCACCTGTCACCTGTCACCTGTCACCTATACATGACAAGCTTCTCGGTTTTCTCAATGCTTTTACCATCGGCATTTTTGGCTTTCACTTTCACAAAATAGGTGTTATTCGCCAAACGGGCACCTTTATCGTCGCGACCATCGAAGGCGATATTGTTAAAGCCTTGACGGCCAATGGTTTTAATGCGACGGATGCGTTTACCGCTGATAGTATATACACCAATATCCAGCTCGGCATTGGCAGATAGGATGAATGTAACAAAACCATCACTGCTGATGGGATTGGGGTAGATCAACAAGCGTTCAATGTTCAATTCCGAGCTTTGCTTAGCCACAAACTGCACAGTCGCCACAGAAGGTTGGTTAAAATTGTCGAAAGCTATTACCTGCAAGCTATGCAGGCCCTCACTCAAGTTGGCAAGCGGATAAATAAGCGTTCCGGACATGTAAGAGCCTTTATCGTAGCTAAAATATTGCGTTACAGGCGTGGGCTGCAAGGAATTATCGATAATTATTAGGATATTATGCCCCGCAGCACCGGTAATATTTATCCCGTTGCTATCAGAAATCTTGGCATAAAGCGTGGGATTGGTACTAACCGTGTCACCAGGGCGAAAATCGTAGGTGCCCAGAAATATATCTATCTTGGGGGCATCAATGTTTTCTGCAGCAACAGCCTGATCACTAAACTGCAAGGGCGCGTTGTAGTTCGTGTAGTCCTTTTTCGCAGCTGCATCCCAGATATAGGAAACAGCCAAGCCTTTGTTACCAGACACGATATCATCAGGCACGATAAAGCCGGAGCTATATGCAGAAGCCTGAACATCCGAGCTTCCTCGGAACAACTGATTACCCCGGTGACTAACCAAGGTTCCAGACCCAAGATAATAGGGTACATCTGTGCCAAAAACCTTTATTTCCGTTTCTCCATTGTATTGAGGGTTGCTGAAAGTGCCTTCGATTTTTGCAGTTTCGCGGGCTTGCAGAATTGCTTTGCCTTCGCCTCCGGTAACTATCATGGTGCTATCTCTTTCCGGAGGTACCACGCGGATGATAGGATCACCCAAGAGCGCGTAAACCGCATCATTAGTGTTGTTTTCGGTGTAGCGGATTTTTGCATCCAGCACAGAATAGCCCAGAGGATTACGGTTATTGGCGATGCTTTTTAGCAAAAACCGCAGCATGGGCTGATTATTATCTGGATAGCTGATGCGCATAGCTCCATAGGAAGCAATCGCACCCACATTATTCATCAGCACCGTTTTCTGGCCAAGGCTGTCATAACCCCAATAGTCAAAATGAGATACGCTGCAAGAAGAGGCAATAAAGAAAGGCTGTTTACCGGTATTCTGGAATCTGCCCATATCCGTGGCACCATTCAGATAATCTTCGGCACCCAGTTTGTCGAACGAGCCATGCCCAATATAACACCATAACAGACGCCCTTCATTGATGGCTGCGAACATATCTTCCCTGGCTTTGGGTTTGTTTTGAAACTCGTCGTACTCATATTCCAGAGCAAAGATTTTATCCACTTGAATGCTTGGATTAATCAAGTTTCCCGCTTCTTCCGTTTGCTGCGTGTGGATATACTCATACGTATAGCTGCCGTTATTGAGGTCATCACCCAGAAAAACCATTGAGTTACGCCACCAGCCCGGAGTGGGATTCGTGGTATAGTTGCTGAAGTTTTGCAGCATAATATCCAGCTCATTCTGGCTGCGGACAGGATAGCGGCCTATTGCCAGCTCCGGATAGTAGATGGTATTGATCATGCCATAATAGTCGTCTGAGGCATAATAATCCCCCCCCCATGCCATGATCTTGTTCTTTGCAGCAGCACTTCCC
>JAVEUB010000024.1:0-17235 GCA_034005785.1 Cloacimonas sp. (SeqCode)
TGTTAATTATTCTTCGTCGGTATCGAGCATTTCCATATCTTCAAATTCAGCGGTGAATGCTTCGTCGAATTTATCGGCTACAGCATTGTATTCAGCGTCGTCTTCGATAATGCTAAGTTCCATCTCTTCACCAACTTCCACAAAGCGCAGAATGTCGTACTCGTCCGAATCCATCTCGGCCAGGGCAACATACTGATGGCCATTGTGTTCCAGGATATTCAGAACGTTAAAATCTTTCTGAGTTCCATCTTCCATATCTAAGGTGATGGTGTTGTTTTCGCAATCGCAATCTTCACCGCAATCGCAGTCGTCACTATGGTTGTGGGCAGTCTTTTCTTTATCTGTCATGATAATCTCCCAGTCATTTTGGGGTCAGTATTGTAGATAGGGGGTTTTTGGCAAGCTAAATATCTGATATTTCTGATATTTTTACCACCAAGAACACCGAAGTTGTGCAGGACACCGCTCCTGCTCTCTTAACCACCGAGAACACCGAAAGCACTAAAAAAGAGGAAAAGCATTCCTGCTATTCCCACGAAGGTGGATATCCAGCCCTGATAATTCCCAGCGGTAAGACAAAACTATCATTCTTTAAGGTAATACTTTAATTTTATAGCCGTAACAGCATTGAATAACAATATGTAAAGCAGCAGCACAATCAAGTTAAAGTTCCAAGTGCGCAGCAAGTAACCTCCCCAGTTTTTGTAGCTGGAAAGGAATTCATTATTCCCTTGGTTAAGCACCTTGCCATCCATTATGCTAACCGAGGAATTAAGGTTCGTATTCAGCAGTTTATCGGGATCCCATTTGTTGGCAATCTCTACTTTCCGGTAATATAGCTTGTCTCGGTAATCGGCATAGGCTGCGGGTGAAATTTTACCATTAGACAGTTTCTGTTTCTGGCTGTTCTGCTGTTTTTCCAGTTTGGCAAAGCCCCGGTGAAAGGCTGTGTTTTTGGCATAGGCTGTAACCATCCCTTCAAATAACCAGCGTGACGGAATGGTTTGCACAATTTCTGGTACCGGATGTTTATCGTAGAGGGTTAAATTGGAATTCATGCGTTCAAATTCGATCACGGCTCCCCCAAAGATGATCTGAGGAATCAAAATGAGCGGTAACAGATTGATGATAGCCTTTTTCCCCGTGATGAAGGCAGAGCACATCAGCCCCAATGAAAAGCCTGTGGCTGCGGCAAGAAACAAATAGCCCACACTGATGCCAAACAAACCCCTAATTTGTAATACTAAAGACGCAACACCCTGGTATAAAGCAGCTTGCATCAGGGCAAAAAAACTTAACGTTACCAGTTTGGAAATCTGATAGTAGCTGGTTTTCAGGTTCATTTGCGCTTCCCGCTGGATCATTTTGCGCTCGTCCAGAATCTCTTCAATGCTATTGGATAGCCCCAAAAAGATGAACGCGATGATACTTACGAACACAAAGATGCCGATATTCATGTTGTTGGCATAGGAGTACTTACCCATGGGTGTGTAACGCAAAATGAAGGAGACTAACAAGCCCAAAAGCGGCGCTTGCACAAAAGTGATAAAGTTGTTGGTACGGTTGCGCAGTTTCATTTTGAAGCTGCGGCCGATATAGCCAGATAGTTGAACCAGCTTGGCTGACAGGCTTTGCTTTTCGTGACGTCGTTTAACCGTAGAGGAAGCTGTAGCAGCTACGCCAGGCTCGTGGTGAATCATTTCGAACAGAACTTTGCGCTTAAACTTATCTCGCCAGTGTTCGGGAGAGAACTTCCGTTTGGGCTGGATAAAGCGATTTATCTGCTCATACACTGGCTCTCCGCTATCGCTGTATTCGGGATAGGTGATAACGTCATACATGTAATCTGATGTCATCAGTTGTTTTTTACGTTCGATCTCAGCAGCGCGGTAGCTTAGCTGCGACAGCTCTTCATCGAAGTAGGTAAAACAACCTTCTGGAGAGCCATAATAAGCCATGCGTCCACCCATATCCATTAGCAACACGCTGTTGAATTTGCGGAAAATACTGCTGTTTGGCTGGTGGATAGTGACTATTACGATGCGGTCTTGTTGAGTTAGCGAATTCAGGATATCTACAATATGTTCGGCATCGGTGAAGGATAAGCCACTGGTTGGCTCATCGCAAACGATAACCGTAGGCTCAAACAGCAGCTCCAGAGCGATATTTAGCCGCTTGCGTTCTCCGCCGCTGAGGTTTTTCTTCTTAAAATCTCCAACTATCGTATCTCGCTGGTGAGTAAGATTTACCTGATGCAGAATATTATTGATCTTTTGATCCAGACTGGCTTTGGAGATATTGGGCATGCGTAAACGCAGGCGGTACCAGAGATTTTCGTAAACACTTAAATTGGGATAAAGCAGGTCATCCTGCGGTACATAGCCGAAGAACTCGCGGTAAAAGGAAACATTGGCAAAAAATTCTTTTCCATCTACTAAAATCTGCCCATAAGTAGGGATAACTTCGCCGGAAAGAATCTTTACCAGGGTAGATTTACCGCTTCCACTTTGACCCAAAATGCCGATTAACTGTCCCTTACTGGCTTCAAAGGAAATGCTGTCCAGCGCTAATTGGCCATCAGGGAAATAATGCTTAACATCAGCAATGCGAAAATCTTGCAGCTCAAAAGGGGTTTCGATTAGGTCATAAAAACTGTTGATGCGGAAATTTCGCTTATCGATGGTTATGATGTCCGCATTTAAGATAAGGGGAGATAGCTCCGTTAGTTCCAACTGATTAAGAAATATTGACCAATCCTTTTTAGGAGGGTGTATCCAGTATTGATCGCCGATCAATTGGATGTGGGCAATGCTGCTTTCACTATCTGTGCGAATCAGGCTGAAATAGTTCCTTTCTTTGATGATGAAGAGTTCTTTGGGAATCATGTCATCCAAGCCAATATTGCTGCGGTTTTCAATTATAGCAGTCAAATTCCAGGCTGAATAGCTCTTGATCTGCAGGATATCGTCATAATAAATTTCATAGCGTTTGCCATGTTGTAAAAGCTTCTTGTTCAAGGTGATACTGCCACTATTGACAAAAAGGGAGAACCAGTGTCCGCGCTTGATGGCTACAAAATCATAGGTATTTTTCAGGAATACTATCTCGTCGTTGGCATCGCGGTACTCATATATTTTGCTGAGGCAATCGTAACTAAAATCTGTTTCTCCAATTCTGATGCTGCTATCGTGGTTCAAGAGCGTAATAGTATTGGGGCTTAGTGCTTTGCCATTCAAGCTAAGTGAAGTAGTAGAACCCACTCCGATAAACAGATACTGATCTATGGCATACAGGGATGCTTCATAAGGAGCTATGGTGGTATTCCTAAAGCGGATATCGGCATTTGTAGCCGAACCAAAGATCACATAATCTGAAAACAACGAATGCCGCACATGGGTAACGTGATGGTCACAAAGGATGGATATCACTCCGCTGCTGCCTGCTTCAAAGTAATCAATCAGGGCTATGAATCCTTTCGGATTAAGCGAAAGTTGCTTACAGAAATCTAAGATCTCGGTGATATCAGAGATGTGTATCTCACCCTGAGTTTTGGCCATTATCACCAAGCTTTGCAGTAAACGCACTTTATCTAATTGCGATAAATGGCGGTTCAGGTAATCCAGCACATCGGCGATAAGGTAATCGCTATCAATGATTTCGCGTACGTATGCTTCCCATGATACATCCACCCGGGAGAAAAGATTGGTGAGTAGAGAATACAGAACGCTGATTTCTGCGGAGTTGATGTTATCATCGGCTTTCAGGATGTAAACATACAGCCTGGTAACCATATCTATGGTTTTTTTGTGCTTTTCTTGTGCTTCTCTGCTGCTATTTTTTTGCATTCTTAGCGCTTAACCGCTTTGTTTACATTCTTCGCAGCGATGGAAACGGCAAAAACGGTAAAATATATCCATCAAGCCCTGTTGATACAATGATTTGGCATTAACCGCTTTAACCTGGCTGCTGTTTACATGGCGGCACATAAAGCGAGTGATATAGTTATCTGCCAGTGCGGTAAAATTGTTCCAGGAAAGCATTATGCTCTCTGCCAGGTTCTGATCGGCCATTTTCTGCGCGTATAAGTACATAATTGGCAGATAGATATTCAGATAAATGTTGTTGATTACCGAGCTTCCCAAATGTCGGGAAGGGATTATTGCGTTTTCTTGCTTGCCGAGTAAAGCCCTGAAACGTTTATAACGGGTTTTGGGGTCAGGACTGCCTGTTTCCACTTCAGTTATCAAGCGGTTCAACAAGCCCAAGGGCATACTGCTAAAGAACAAACTACAGATCAGGATAATCCGATGCAGAGGGTGATTCAGTGGCCTGATTCTGAATAACTGCCAGTCAATTGTAAGCTTACGCGCATAACAGCTTTGCCTTTCATAGGCATCCAGCAGCTTATTGTATAGCTCTTGCTCAATGCGGTTTTGGCTCTTTTGCAACAGTCCACTGCTAACGAGTAGGATGCTGCTGAGGCCATACAAATCGAGACCTTCGTCCACCCATTGTTTCAGGTTGCAAAAAGGAACGCTCTGGGCTAATTGCAGGGTGTTAAACTTGTTTTTATCGTAGCCCATGGCTTCCATTATCCCTTCGTAGAGTATCTGATCAAAATCACTTAAGGACAAAGCAGCATTGAACCTGCGCACTTTGCCGGTAAAACGTTGCTTGCCATGAGCACTTAAGATTGCATACAAATGATCGCTATCCAGCGCTGAGAGCAAATCGCAATAGCTGTCCCCGCTTTTTACGCCCTCGGTTCCGATTATGGTGATCAATTTCTCAATATCTTCTGAAAGCTGGTCTTTGATCTCCAGAATCTCCACCAGTTCGCCGTTTTCTTTGATGGTGTGTGGAGCCTGGCCGCTATGCTTATGCACTACATGCAGGATTACTGTGTTATAGAAGTGATCTTCCTGATGGGCATGCTTTTGCCAATCGTTTGTATCAATGTGTATTTCCACCGCGCCCTGCATATTTTCACCGTTTAGGCTGATGATGGCATTAACAAAATCAGGACCCCTGAAGGTATTATACTGCCCTTGATAAACAATCTTAACTGCCTTTCCACTAACTGTTTGCAGATCGTTTCTGAGATGCCCCGCATCCCAAATATGGTATAAAAACTTCTCTTCCATCAAAAATATCGCTGCAACATCTGATAGCGTTGCCGGGCTGAGGCAGATTTGCTATAATTTTGCGGACTGTAGCGGATGGGATTGGTGATAATGCTGATGAGTTTCATGGATTGGCTGCGGGAGAGCTTGTTGCAGCTAGTGCCATAATAATGATGGGCAGCGGTTTGGATGCCATAAATCCCTTTTCCCCATTCCACATAGTTAAAATACAGCTCCAGCATGCGCTTTTTGGTCATGCAGATTTCCATAATCACAGTTACCTGTATCTCCATGTATTTACGCAGATAATTGCGGTCTGTGGTCAAAAATATTGTGCGTGCCAGTTGATTGCTGATAGTGCTGGCTCCGAAACGGATTTTACCAGCTTTGCGGTTGCGTTGATAGGCTTCCTGAATCATTTTCCACTGGAAACCGAAATGCTTGTAGAAATTGCCATCTTCCAAAGCAAGCAACATTTGCTGCGTGCTGCGGGGGATTTTTTCCAGTTTTATATATTCTCGTTTATGTATGGGGTAGCCGCGGATTAAATAGCGCTGCAGCATTAAAGGGGTCACTGGGGGATTTATCACGTTATACAGCAGCGATAAAGCTGCCACAATCCCCCAAAACCAAAGGTGGGCTTTCCATACTATTAGAACAACACGCTTCCATAAGGGGCGCTTAAGTTTCATAAACTAAAAAAACCCAAAAAAAGGGGCTGGAACTATTCGGCTTTGCTCTTGTTTAATACTTCAGCAAGCCTGGCTTTTCTGCGGCTGGCGGTGCGGCTGTGAATTACGCCTTTCTTGGCAGCTTTATCAAGCTGGGAATACAATTTGGACAGCATATTTTCTTTAGCTTCTACTGTAGGCTCGGTTTGCAGTTGCTTGGTAAGGGTGCGAATAGTGCGCTTTACGTAGTTGTTACGTGCGGCTCTCTTTTTGTCGGTCTTCATTCTTTTTAGGGGTGATTTGTGTTGGGGCATGATATCCTCTTTTCATTTAGTTTAATTCTATGTGCCAAGCTAAATTGGGTACACTATCTGTCAAGCCATATTTCTTGTAACATTGGCATGCCATGTTACAAGGTGTTCAAACTTGTCAATTTGCTTGTTTACATCCAGAAAAGAGATATTGCCTGTCCGTCGTAAATTTTCGCCTTGCAGCCATGCCTCGTACAGCTTAGTGATGTGTGCAGCGATGTCGGCTTTATCTTGCAAAACAACCCCGCTATCACTTTGCAGGATAATATCTTCAGCCTCACCGCCAGGGGTGGCTATACACAAAATTGGGCTGCGGGAAGCTATATACTCGAACAGCTTGGTGGTTAGCATGCCTTTGTTGCCTTCATAGGTGTTGATGATCAGCACCAGCAACTCCGCATTTACCAGCTCTTTCAAGGCTTCGTGATGCGGCAAAAAGGGGATTCTGCGTACAGGAAATGGTGTTACAGGGAAATCACGCGTGCCGATTAACGAGAACTCAATTAGCTTCAGTTCCGGAAGCTGGGATAGTGTTTCCAACAACGGCGAAGCATTTTGTCCAGCAGTGATTTGCCCCACGTATTTGATGCGGAACTTGTCGATGCGTTGATAGCTGAGATTGGCAAAATCATCTGGATTATAGCCGTTGTAGAGCACTTCTTTATTACCTGCTGGGAGCGCATCAGCGATGTTGCTGCTAACGATAAAGTTAATGTCGGCACTTTGGATAACCTTCTTTTCCAAGCGCTTATGCAAGCTTAAGGTTAGTTTAGAAGGGGGATTTAGCTTCAGGTAATAAATCTCGGACCACGGGTCTCGGAAATCGGTGCACCATTTAATGTGGAAACGAGCTTTTAGCTTTAAGCCAATCAGATGCGTGGAGTGGGGAGGACCTGTAGTAATAACGGCAGTATAATTATTATTCCTAACTTGTGCTGCGGCAAGTTTATAAGCGCTGGCGTTCCAGCCAATGCGCATATCGGGTACAATCACATTTAGCCGTAGCCAGAACAATGCTCTTTTAAGCAGGGAATCACCCTTTTTGCTGTTTAGGCTGCCATAGGGGAGTTCCTTTTGCCCCAAATTACGCCATAACCCGCCAAAGTTCAGGGGTTTACTTCTAAGCACTTTTAGCTCTGGTGGCAGTTTATCTATTAGGCTGTCATCCCGATAAGGATAATCGCCATCTTGGGTGGTAATCACTGTTACTTTAGTGCCTTGCTTGTTTAGCGCAGAAATAAAACGCAGCCAGCGTTGTACAGCAGCTCCACCACAAGGAGGGAAATAATACGTAATCAGCAGTAGTTTCATGTAGCTAACATCAATTCTGTTAGTTTGTTCCAGGAGTATTGTTCCCGATATTCTGCAATTGATGATCTCATATCCGGCTTGTTTTGCAGATGCTTAACAATAGCTATTGCAAGTTTTTCGGGATCGTTAGGAGGCACTAAATAACCCGTTTCACCTTCAATGATGTACTCTCCCAAACCTCCCACATCAGAGGCTAAAACCGGAACGCCGAAGCTATAGGCAGTGGCGATAACTCCGCTTTGTGAAGCGCTTTTATAGGGCAATATGCATAAACTTGTAGCACCAAAAAAGCTGGAGATTTCTGGCTCACTGATGTAGCGGAAATGGGTTTCTATTGCTTTCCCCAAGCCGAGCGCTTGGATTTGTTTGTGGTAAATACTATCGTCGCCATAAACTTCTCCGGCGATTACGAGCTTTGCCTCTGGTATTTGCTTTATTACCAAAGCCATAGCGTCAATCAGGAGATCAAGCCCCTTATATGGTTTAATTAGGCCGAAAAAGAGTAGATCAGTGGCAGATTTTAGCACAGTTTGGGATACCTGCACATAACAATCGTAAATAGGATGAAAGCCCTGTACGCCGCGTTTGGCAATATATAATGGAAGTTTCTGTTTCAGTTCCTGCAGGGTAGCTTTGCTAAGCACCACGATCCTGGTGGCAGGATGAAAGCAATAGCGCAATAACTGGCTGGATAAAGTCCAGTTCTCATGTGCCGCAATGTTGTGTGCCACTATCACTTTGGGGATATTTGCGCAGCGGCGCAAAATCCACCCATAAGCAGGGGCAAAAAAGGGTAGAAACCACGAAACAAGGATTAAATCTGCCTTAAAAGCTTTGATGGCTGTGGCTGTTTTAACCCAGCTTAAGGGTAACCAGAGGGTTAATATGCGATAGTTAGGGAACTCGTTAGCATCCAATGCGTTATCAAACTGATCTTTACCAGGAAATAGCAGTTTGGGGTATTGGCTGGCAAAATTGAAGAACGCAACTTCATGGTCTGCAGCTCTAAAAGCCCGTGCCAGCATCAAAGCAAACAGCGAAATACCACCCCTGAAAGGAGGAGCCGGGCCTAAAATGGCGATTCTCAATCTAAACTCTGCTTAAAGAAACGGCGTACTGTGTCGGCATCGTTGTATTTGCCAAATAGCGCCATAAGTTTTAGCCGAATTTTAACGCCTTTCATGTCCCCCGCCAAAATTGCCCCAATTTCGAAAAGGTTTTTGCCTCCACCTTCATATCCGTATTCGGGCAAAACTCTGCCTGTATAGGTGCGTGAAGCAATTACTACCAGAATGTTTGCTGCTATTGCAGCTTTAAGATCGGGCAAGAGGCTACAGGGAAGATTGCCACGGCCAAAAGCCTCTATAACTATTGCCTTTACACCGCTGGCAATGCTGCAACGGATATACCTTCCATCCATTCCAGCCACAGCTTTGATGAGATCAACCTTTACTTCAAGTTTATCTGTCCAAACGCTTTCTCTGTATAGAGTTGAACGATGGTAAATAACTCTGTCTGGATCAACGTTGCCAAGCGGACCATAGCCCATAGAGATAAAAGAATCTACCTTGCCAGTATCGGATTTCACTACATCGCGAGCTGTGTGAATTTCGTCGTTCATTACCACCAGCACACCTTTATCCATCGATTCAGGATGGCTGGCAACGCGTACGCTACCGATAATATTGCGGGGTCCATCCAAGCCCAGATCACTTCCTGAACGCATTGCCGCAGTGAACACTACAGGTTTGCGGGTGGTTAACACCAGATCACATAAGTAAGCGCTTTCTTCCAAAGTATCTGTGCCATGGGTAATCACCACACCATCATAATCGATTATCTTCAGATCAATCAGCTTTGCCAGATCGAACATCATTTGGGGCGTAATATAGGGGCTGGGAACATTTAAGTAATCCATCACTTCTACGTGTGCTACATTGCTAAGCTGGGGAAATTGCCGCAAAAATACAGCGAATTCCGGGCTTGGCACAACACCTGTACCTACCGTAGCTTTCATAGCTATGGTACCACCGGTGAGGATGATTAGTATGTTTTTCATAGTTTTCCTAAGGGTTTGAAAAGCCGAGAGGTCGAGAGGTTGTAGGGGCGCATTGTGTGCGCCCTTGGCGTGCAAAGTGGAAGGGTGAAACCAATTTCGGGGTTTGATTGTTTAGTTACACCATGTATAGGGCGTATGCGTATCGCACCCCCAAAACCTCTCGACTTATCTACCTCTCGACCAATTTTGCCATTGCAACTAAAACTTAGCATGTGTTTCACCTTTCCACTTTTCCACTTTTCCACTTTTTGTCTTTCCGGTACAAAATTGGATCAATGAAACCAGCCTTGGCAAATGCTTTCAGTCGCAAAACGCAGCTATCACATACACCGCAGGCTTGTTCATTATCTACATAGCAGCTCCAGGAATGATGGAATGGCGCTTGAAGTTGCATGCCAAGTTGCACAATCTCAGCTTTGTTCAGATGCAAAACCGGGGTAATTACTTTGATTTCCCTGTCTGTCTTAGTTCCGGTAAGAATTACTTTTTCAAAAGCTTCAAAAAATGTTTCACGACAATCAGGATAACCGGAGCTATCTTCTTCTACAGCACCAATGTAAACTCTATCAGCAAGGATTACTTCCGCCCAAGCAACCGCTGCACAAAGCAAGGTTGCATTACGAAAGGGGACGTAGGTACTGGGGACTAAGGTGTTGGCGTGCTGGAGTGTGGGTGTATTGGCGTGCTGGAGTGCAGGAGTGTTGGGGTGCTGGAGTGCTGGAGTGTTGGCGTGCTGGTGTGTGGGTGTGTTGGCGTGCTGGAGTGCTGGAGTGTTGGCGTACGGGTGTGTTAGAGGGTTTGAAGAGTTGAAAGCTGGAAGGTAAGCACGACTGTTGATATTAATGCTTTCATCAGTTAAGGCAGAACCACCGATTTCTTTTAGCCAATGGTAATCCACTACCCTTGCTCCCTTGGGCTGGTAATGGCTAACCAAGGCTTCAAAACAGGCTAATTCTTTGCTTTCTGTGCGCTGACCGTAACTAAAATGCAAAAAATACACTTCTTCGCATTCTTTTACGGCAGTGGCGGCACAGACCAGAGAATCCATCCCACCGCTAAGTAATACAATTGCCCGGCTCATAATCCTCCCCTGATAATTTCTTTGCTCAATGCTTAGATACAGGCTATTTGTGTCAAGAACTGTTTGGTTTTCCTGCTACCATTCCATTAGCATTGGCCTTGCATTGTGGATGCGATAGCCAATTCAAGGCCAATGCTATGGGAATACAAGCAGGAGAGATGTCTGCAAGAGGAATGCACCCAAAGTAAAGCCCCGGACGCAAATCCGGGGCTTCTACTAACTTATTAACCAGTTAACATTTAAGCAGTTACCTATTTCATTAGCATCGCTTTGCGGACACTACTTTTCCCGCCTGAATCAAGCTTGATAAAGTAGATTCCGGAGCTTACGCTGCGACCATTTTTATCGTGCCCACCCCAAACAACTTTATGCTGGCCACTATCCATTTCTGTATCCACAAGATCCCTTACCTTCTGCCCCTTCAGATTGAATATAGATAGTTTCATCTTTGCTTTTATTGGCAGACTAAACACTATCGTTGTGGAAGGATTGAAGGGATTGGGGTAGTTAGAGCTTATCACCGGTACCGTGGGGATAGGAATCCCAGTGTCGTTAATACCCTTATTCATCAGTGCATAAAGTTTCACCCAATTCTCGTCGTGCTTAGCAGCGAATACTTGAAGATTGGGATACTTATATTGAGTGTATTTGGTGGTTATAGGCTTCTTGCCTTCACCCAAAGATGCCAATTGCAATACAATTTCTAAGTCCAGTACTGCCCGTAAGGAATCAATCTCGCTAAACGGATTATCTATTCTAAACTGAATCAAATCAATGGCACTTTGATAATCTTCATTGATCACAAAACACTTGCCGAGATAGTCCTTCATTAATGCACACAATTGAGAATCGGCAACTGCGTATTGCAATACTTTCAGATCAAGATAATCAATTAATTCTGTCATAGGCTCAGCAATCATAGACAAACGTGAAACACCATCCAAAGCCATAGATTGGTAAGCTTTTTCCGTCCCCAAATTCTCATCAAGAATAAGTTTGTATATACAAAGTGCTTGATCAGATTGCCCCTGAGATTCTAAATCAAGAGCGCGGTAAAACCGATCATTTTCTGGAGGTGGAGCTGGCATATTTGGCTCTGGATCGTAACATCCAACATTCACATAATTCATATAATGAGGGTCATTTACAGTATATTGTAAATCCTGAAACCAATTACAACTTGCTTCAACAGTTTGATTGCCTTGGCCATCGTAATAATTCCTATCAAAAAAGAAGTCCGAACTTATGCATGTATCGTTTAAGTGATAGAAGTCATTATGGCCTTTAATCAATTGAATGGATGATTTATAGGGATCTGTATCCATAAATTGTACATTGCTGATGTGATTGTTTAAAACATTATTTGCATCAGCAGATACATTCAGATTAGACCCCGCATGGCTCAAAATTCCTGTCTGATTATGATTAAAGAGAGAATTTTTAATTCTATGGTTTGAGTTTCTGCTTACTATTCCAGTAACACAGTTAACAAAAACACATGAGTCTAAACCGTTTGGCAGACCTAAAACAAAGATAGAATATTCAGAAAAAATACCCATTGAACAACCATTAAACGTGCAATTGGTAACGCTTGGCATAGCCGCAACCAGAGTAATTCCAGCTACACCACCCAAGAATGTGCAGTGGTCGATTTCTCCCTTGTAATAGTCTGATAGAAGCCGGATACCTGTTGAGCAATTGCTGAAACTGCAATGTTCAGCTGTGTCCCAGTAATAGCTCCTGGCTGGTTTATATATCCCCCATTCCAGATTGTTGAATTGCTGCTTGATAATTTGAACTGGGTTTTTCATTATACCCAGCCCTATGCCATAATCATGAGTGCCCGATGTTCCCCAAAATCCACTTCCTGAAGCAATCGCACTGATTTCAGTTGTGTGCCCTTCTTCTGCATTAGAAAGCAAAAGGCCATAACCATTTTCCGGAACATATATTCTACTATCTCTTAGGGTCAAATTAGAATTGGTGACAGTTATCTTGTGCGCATTATGTATCTGCATGCCCCTAATATTTACATTGCTATTGTCAATAGCTATAATGCCAGCCCAAGTTAAATCTTGGTCTTCAGTGTCCCATAAACCATTTACTGCAGATAGGCTACCACCCTGTATTTCTATACCTGAACCAGGTTTCCATGTGCATTCTGTTCCGTAAAAGCTTATTGAACTTCCACTTTCTACAACAAACTTTGCATTGTTACCAATGTGTGCAATGCCATTGAAAGTTAAGTGAGAGCCATTTTTCACTAACACGACTGCATTATCATCAATATATGATTCCGAATCAGGATTAATGACCACCAATGCTCCATTGTCAATAGTAACATTACCCGAAATTGCCACTAAATGCTGATATGTAGCATCGTTTGTTACTATTTGTGGCATACATCCAGCCATCTGTAGATATATGCCATCACCAGGTGCTATATCAATAACTACATCAAGGTTCTGTCCATCAAGTGAGTAAATTCTGTTGTCACAAGGATCGATAAAGCTAACGGTTTCAGTTCCAAACATGGCCCCTGCACCTACAGCAGGTGTTAAGCTGATCGCTTGAGAGGGTGCATCCTCAAAGGCCTCATCGACTAACATCCAGTTGGTGCCTGGAGGAGGTATAAGCTCGTACACTGATCTCCTATTCACCAGCATGAAACTTGGTAAATTAAAATCATTTTTATAGAAACCTCCCTGTATGTAACCTTGGTAGTGTAGATCACCTTCATTATCAATAACGTGTAAACCCGATAGGGACATACTGTCCAAGTTTATCCCATCTTGAAGTTCTGGGTTAAACCCTACTCCATCCACCATAACTTTGTTGGCACCTTGCCAATGTAGCTCTTTAATAATGGGGCCATAAACTGCTATCTTGCTGTTTGCTTTTGTTAACTGCGAATAAGATGAAGTATATGGAGAAACACTCAGATTGTTGTAATAATTTACTCCATCAGGATCATTATTATGGTAAACAAGAGGTGTTATCCATTTACCACCTTCAACAGTTTGTTCAGGATCCGCAGCAATTAAAAAACTCATAATCCCATCGGCTGCATAGCACAGAGGTAACAGCTGTAAACACTTAACCATGCTTCTCGCAGGAGGGTTATATGTCCAAATGCTGCCATTCCACGCACCAAATATTTGAGGTATGAAAAACAATTCCATGTCTGGATTAGACTAGTTCAGCACATTCCTTGCCATACTGTAATAGTAGTAGTGCAGCATGTCGTCAATTTTAGTCTGCACAAAGTTTGGTGATGTTTGATCTCCAGTGTTCCAACTTCCAGAAGTTAACCACTGCAAAGGATATACATCGATCATAATCCGATCGGGGTGGACTACATCCAAAAACAGCTTTTGGTGATTATATGCTTTCCCGTTGTGCTTCATAGTATTGAAGTAACTTAAGAAATTAGCCGTTATCATTTTTTTTGGTGGGTTAAGATTTGATAGATGGTTCATAAGATATTGATAGATTTGAAGTTGGCCATGAAGAGGTTCATCTTTGCTGTAATAATAAAGAATATTTTCCAGAGGATCTGCAATGTTATTCAAATGAGCATCCAAACGGTTCAGATATTCAGAATCTTCATGGTTTAGCCGAATTGATCTGGCAAATTCGTCTTCCAGAACGATATAATCGATTGCAAGCTTGCCACTCCCATACCAATATATTTCAGGATTTATATGGTAAAAATACCCTCTTTTCATGATCTTGTTGTACATCGAATCTGATGTATCCGGATCATATTCCGGTAAATCAACGTAATATTCAAATTTGAAATTTCCGAAATCATCTTCCACAAGTGAATACTCCTGCCCTGCAATTGTAGTCCCATACGAGGAGCTGTCTACTGGTATTAGAGGAAGGGTAATATAATCTATATCATCGGGCAATTGCCCCTTAGGATTGTATGCGTCATCAGTTGAGGGATGGTAGAATTTCAAGCTAATGTCTGCTACCGGTTCAGCGTCCCCAACCCCTTCAAATTGCATCGCTACCGTTAAATACAGTCGATTTTCGTTGTTAGGGCTGCCCGTTTGGTTAGATAAGCAATCCTTAGAATTATAAAACTTAATATCGTCACTTAGTAATTTTGGCCAATTGTTGGGGAAAGTGTCAATGGTTTTTTTCCACCGCTTTCTTGGTTGCGATAAAGCAATACCGGCTGTATGTCCTAAACTCTCATCACAAACCCAGGAATAATTATTTGAGTAGTCTGGTTGTCCCGGATCTTGTCGTTTGGCGATGCCCGCTAGATGCCTAAATACATAATTAAAAACTTCACTAAAGGGTTCATACACATCATATGCACCTGTCTCTTAAGCATCCACAACGAATGTACCTTCCGATAACTTATATTCCGCTTCAATTTGCAGTCTATTGCCAAAAGAAAGTGCCATTAGGCCGATTTCTCCATTGTCATTCTGCCAGGAAAGATCTTGCAATAATGTTTTCACATTATTAGCATTTAGTCGCCTCATCGCTTCACCCAGTTTTGCATCATCAAAATCAGTATCACGCACCACAGAATAGGATGTGGCATTAAAACCTGCGTTTTGCAGGTAGGCTCCCAAAGCTTCATATTTGGTGCCAAAATCAGATCCCATATATCTCATCTGATACTGGGAGTATGCACCGATTAAATATTCTGATGCTGGTATTGCAGATAGACACACGACTAATAACACAAATAATACGGTTGCAAGCATTCTTTTCATTTTAACCTCACTTTATTACTGATAATTTGCTGATTTTCTCCTTATCGCCCACCTTCACCTTACAGAGGTAGATTCCGGAGGCAAGGGATGGCAGAGTAATCCTTGTGCTGATCTCAGCAGAATTCATAACAAGTTCCTCTGAGCGATATAGCCTTTGACCCTTTATGTTGTAAATTTCTATTTGCGCTGGCTGGCTGCCATTTGCTTGGGGCTGCTTTATGCGGATGCTTATTGCAGAGCCGCTACGCAGGGGATTGGGGCTAATACTTAGTTGCAACTGCTCACTAAGTGCAGGGGCAAGGAGATCGTCATTGGCCACCATAGAGCTATTACCCCCATACACAAACACATATCCCAGGAAGTTGTGCCCGGGCCATTCCCCATATTCTTTAGGGGCGGATATGGCAATATCGCAGCATCCATCGCCATTATAATCTCCCATCGCCAGGCTGTAGCCAAAGCTCTCCAGATTGTTAATTTTCTGCATGTCGGTGCTGCCATTCATAGCTGTACCTCCCATCCACACTACAAAACGCCGATTATAGGGGTTGCCTCCCACTGCATCATCATAACCATCATTGTTTAGATCTCCATATCCGATGCCACGCATGTACTCATCGCCAAAGTAAACCGGATTGAGGATAAGCGAGGGCTGGCTGGGATTGAGATTGTCTGAGCCAAACCACACTCTCATGCCATCTTCATTTGCATAACCCAGAAAATCATCATAGCCATCCCCGTTCAAATCACCCAATGCTTTACTGACCCGGCTTCCGTAGTAGTTTTGGATCAGGACAAGCGGATTGGTGAAAACGCGCTGTTGATTGCCATAATATATGCGAATGATGTTATATAGCCCATCTTCATCGTCATGCACCAGCCCTATGGAAAAATCATCATACCCATCGTTATTGATGTCTCCAATTCTCTTTATTCCACCGATATAGGAGACACTTCCTTCCCCAGTCAGAAATACCTGTCGCTCAAATGTTCCACCCCATTGAATATCGTACATGAAGATATTATTCAGAGTATAACCTAAGCCTACATCGTCAAAGCCATCATTATCCACATCTCCAATTGAATATATTTCATATATACATTGCCCAGAAAGTACTGTTTCTATCTTGTCAGGGGAGTTTAAATCTGGGTTTTCGCCGTAATAATACATGTATCTGTTACTACTACTAACGCCCGGTAAACTATCAATAATCAACAAATCATCATAGCCATCTCCGTTAACATCATCGATATTATCAATCCAACCTACGTACCTTCCTGTCCCATTGGGGTATTCTCCTTCCAGAGTCATAGCTGGGGGAGTGCTGAAACTAAAGCTTGGGCCTCCATAGTAAACATACACTTTTCCGCGGGAAGGAGATTGATTGTAAGCCCAACCATAGAACGGAGAAAGCACCACTAAGTCCAAATAGCTATCGTGATTGAAGTCAAGCGAAACAAGCATCTTCCCATACCCAGAATTATTATGTTCCCCTTGAAATTCTGCAATCAGTTCCATGTTGTTTATTGCATAGTAACTAATGTGCAGCAACATTATAAGTAACATCATCCCGATCAGCATATATGCTTTCATGGTAGCTCCTTAGTTGAGTCCCAAATGTTGGTGTAAATTCCAACTCATTGTTTTTCAGATTATTTGAGAACATCTTGATATCCTCGTTTCTCACATTCTATATAGGGTCAAACGACCAATTGCATTATTTCCAATCTCATTCCCGATGTCAATATCTTTTCTATAAAAGCTACCTTGTTGCGACGGGGAGACTGTTCAATTATCAGAACCAAGTTATGCTGTGCTTCTTTACGGTAGTGGAGCATAAGTGGGCGAGGTTTTGCCAATCCACAATTACTAAGTTTTTAGAACATTCCAAATCTACTATAAAATCCCGATAAGGATTTAAGTTGCTTCTTCCCAGCTG
>JAVEUB010000267.1:0-4080 GCA_034005785.1 Cloacimonas sp. (SeqCode)
TCTGCAGGCACATACCGCATCGCTTTTGAAGGCAAAGATGCCAATGGTAATGAACTCGCCAGTGGGATATATCACTGCGTGATGAAGGCAGGGAAAAGCACCTCCTCTACCAAGATGGTATTATTGAAATAGTCTCAAACAACAGTGGGATACCTTTTTCCTTGAGGTGAATGGGGTTCCTTTATCCTCCAAAACGCGAGGGTTCGATGGAAAGATCGTGCCCTCGCTTGTTTTCATGAAAAGCACGGTTTGGTAGGGCAAGCCCCAGGTTTGCCGTGAAAGGGGTGTCCCGAAACTCCGTTCAAGAGATAAACCCCGCAAGGCTTCTGTTTTTACCCCAAAAACGCCCTGATTCCGGCTATAACTGGTCAGGCTGTTGCAGAATATGGAGATAGCGGCTAAGCAAGAGTGAAAAGAGTGAGTCAAATCTGCAATTCGGCTCAGTTAAATTTGACAATAGCTAACGATTGCTATTTTGTAACAATGCCTGCCTGTTGAAAGACAGCAAGTATAAGAAATCATGATTTGGTCTAAATCATAGATGGGAAGTTGAAGTTACTGAGACCGAGTTGCAGAAACGGTGATCAGAATTAAGCCAAAAAAGCCATTTGCAGTTTTCAGTGATCAAATACACCCACACTTCAGCACGCCCACACTCCAGCACACCCACACTCCAGCACACTCACACTCCAGCACGTCCACACTCCAGCACACCCACACTCCAGAACGTCCACACTCCAGCACGCCCACACTCCAGTACATAAAAAACTTTTCCCTTGACGAATGAGCGCTCATCAGACTTTTGGAACGAAAGCCTTAGAATTAATGTAATAATAACGAAATAGGGAGCATAAGCCGATGAAAAAGTTTTCCTGGCGCGGTCTTTCAATAGTCATATTTATATGCGTAACAGCATTTTATTTGGCTCCTTTGGCAATACCTAATTTACCAGAATGGTGGTCACAGAACAAGCTTAAACTTGGGTTGGATCTGCGTGGTGGGATGCAAATCCTGTTAGAAGTGGATACATCCGAGCTATCTGTTGCAGATGCAAAAGGCGCTGTTGATCAAAACATCAAAATTATCCGTGAACGTATTGACCAATTTGGTGTAGCTGAGCCTTCCATCCAGAAGCTTGGTGATAAGCGTATTATGGTGCAATTACCCGGTGTTTCTAATTTTGAAGCAGCCGAGAAACTAATCAAACAAACAGCTATGTTGGAATTCAAACTGGTTACACCCAATGAAGAAGGCAAGAAAGTGCTGGATATTATCGACATGAATATCAGCAATAATCTGGCTTTATTCCCCACTCTGGCTGCGCTTGATAAAAAAGATAAATCAATTCTTGCCGATTCTGCCAAAGCCGATAGCGTACAGGCAGGAAGCGGTGTCTTCAGTTCTCTGGTGCGTCCAGGTGAAGGCGAATTTGAAATTCAATTCGAAAATGTACGCTTGGTTCAAGATCTAATGGCCGATTCTACTTTCCATCAGGCCGTACCCATGGGTTTTCAATTAGCCTTGGGCAAAGCAGATACCGAGGTAACCAAAGCTGATCGCCAACTGTATGTGCTATCTTCTGCTGTAGAGCTTTCTGGTGCGGATCTTGCCAAGGCAAAAGTGGAATATGGCTCTGCCACATCCACCGATCCCCGTGTTGCTAATAAGCCTTATGTCTCCATAGAAATGAAGCGCGACGGTTCCCGCAAGTTTGAGCGTGTAACCGCTGATAATACTGGTAAACGCTTGGCAATCGTGCTGGACGGTGTGGTTTATTCCGCTCCGAACATCCAGGAACGTATAGCAGGTGGCAGAGCACAGATTACTGGCAAGTTCACTTCCGCTGAAGCTAATGAGCTTTCTATCGTGCTGAATACAGGTAATCTTATTGCCCCTATCAAGCCTATTTCCACCTCGATTATTGGCGCAACTTTGGGTACTGATAGCGTGCGTAGTGGTAGTAAAGCTGGCCTTATCGGGCTTATTGTGGTTGTGTTCTTTATGCTTATCTATTACAAGCTTGCCGGTTTTGTTGCCGATTTTGTCCTGGTGTTCAACGTGGGCTTTGTCCTGGCGATGTTAACTGCTTTTGGCGCAACTTTAACGCTTCCTGGTATTGCCGGCATCATTCTTACCATCGGTATGGCTGTAGATGCCAATGTGCTTATCTACGAACGAATTCGCGAAGAACTGGATTCAGGCAAAACACCCCGCAGCGCTGTTGATGCAGGTTTCAAAAGAGCCGTTGTCACGGTTTGGGATGCTAACCTTACCACTTTGATCGCTGCTGCCGTGCTTTATTATTTTGGCAGTGGCCCTATCCGCGGTTTTGCCGTAACCCTTGCTATTGGTATCATTGGTTCTATGTTCAGTGCGATCGTATTTGTACGCTCTATCCTGGAGACCTTTGTGATTTCCGCAACCAGCAAGAAACTTAGTATTTAAGAGGAGCAGAAGATGAGAATATTACAAAATACCAAAATCCCGTTTGTGGGAATCCGCTACTATGCTTATGCTTTTTCTGCTATTCTAATTCTTGCAGGCATAATAGGTATCGCCATGAATGGCCTAAACTGGAGCATTGATTTTACCAGTGGAGTGGCTGCGAAAGTGAACCTGAAAGCTGTGAATGCATCTGTTCCGCCACTTAAGATTGATAAACTTCGCGCGGTGCTGAAAAGCAACGGCTATCCTGAAGCAGAGATTCAGCGCATAGGCGATATGGACAATGCTTCTTTTATGATCAAGATTAAAAGTAAAACCTCCTCCAGTGATGTTTCCTCTGAAACCAAAAGCAACATCATTGCGATCATCAAAGACAACCTGCCCGAGTATGTAGCCGGCAAAGATATGTCCAAAGATGTAATTGAAGAGATTTACGAGGTAGGTCCCAAAGTTGGTGGCGAGTTACGTACTGCAGCTCTGTTTGCAGTGATAGTATCCTTAATCCTGATGATTATCTACATTTGGTTCCGGTTTGAGCTTACCTTTGGTTTGATGGCTATTCTGGCTTTGTTCCACGATGTGCTTATCATTGTAGGCATCTTTGCTATTACTGGAAAGGAGATTACCGTTCAGATCATTGCTGCTCTACTCACGATTGTGGGTTATAGCATCAATGATACTATTGTGATCTTCGATAGGATTCGGGAAGACCTCAAAATACACCGCAAAACACCCGTTACTGAAGTGTTTAACAGCTCTATCAATAACACTCTTTCACGTACTGTGATAACGGCGGGAACAACCCTGTTTACCGCTTTAGCGTTATTCATCTTCGGTGGAAGCGTATTGCATGATTTTGCCTTTGCCATGTGCCTGGGTATCTTCTTTGGCACCTACTCTTCGATCTTTGTAGCCAGTAACCTGGTGATCGACCTTAACAAAATTACCCATAAAGAAAAGAAGGCCATGCAAAACCTTACCAAACGTAAATAAACTTGCTCTCTTGCTACATAAGTGGCAGGTTATCATGCAAATAAAATAGCAACCGCCTGGATAAGTTCGGGCGGTTGCTTTTTGTGCACAACATAGGATGAGCTGAACTACTTCTTGGAAAGTGTTTACTCATATTTTTGTACCACAAGCTTCATAAATACTGGTGTCACGTCAAGCATTGGTGTGGGGCTGGAACACCGTTTTCAGAGCTTGGGCGAAAACTGCAAAATCTTCTGTCATTCCCGTGGAGACGGGAATCCAGCCCTGATAAATCCTGTTAGGGATGACACAAATAAAGCATTGTTATATATGATTATCTGCCGTTCTTACAGAACTTGTAAATGGGCTGGATTCCTGCCTCCGCAGGAATGACAAAACGTTCTCACACAAGCTCCTCCGCAGGAATGACAAGCGTTTTCACACAAGCTCGAAAGTGGAAATCCACCCTTCATAATTTTTTATCAACCACCGAATACACTGAAAGCACCAAAATATATAGTTATTAATGCTTGATACCCCACTCCGTGGGTATAACGGAAAGTTTGTTCTGTGTTTATATTATCCGATCTGCGCAAATCACGTAAATCAGCGTCATCTGCGGTCTGTTTTTTTTAGCCTCATCCCTGCTCTTATTGGCTTAGC
>JAVEUB010000268.1:0-4034 GCA_034005785.1 Cloacimonas sp. (SeqCode)
TTCATGCAGGTGCAGGAGGCACAGAAGCTCAGGATTGGGCAGAAATGCTGCTGCGGATGTATATGCGCTGGGCTGAGGACAATAAATACGGTTTCACTATTATCGATTATGTACCTGGTGAAGAAGCAGGATTAAAAAGCGTAAGTATCGAGATCGTTGGCAATTATGCTTATGGTTTGTTGAAGAGCGAGATCGGTATCCACCGTTTGGTGCGCATGAGCCCATTCAATTCGCAAGGCAAACGTCAGACCTCATTTGCCTCGGTATTTGTGTACCCAGAGTTCGACGATGATATTGAAGTGGAGATAGACACAAAAGATTTAAAAATAGATACTTACCGTGCCAGCGGAGCAGGTGGCCAGCATGTGAATACCACTGATAGCGCGGTGCGGATTACGCATTTGCCCACCAATATTGTGGTTAGCTGCCAAAACGAGCGCTCGCAAAACCAAAACCGCGAGAAAGCGATGGCTATCCTGAAAAGCAGATTGTATCAACACTTTGAAGACCTGCGCGATCAGGAAAAAAAGCTTGTGGATAGCGGAAAAACGGAAATCGGCTGGGGTAATCAGATCCGCAGCTATGTGTTCCAGCCCTATCAGATGGTGAAAGATCATCGCACGAACCACGAAAGTGGCGGAGTGGATAAAGTGATGGATGGCGATCTGGATGGCTTCATCTATGCCTGGCTTAAATTTGCCGCACACAAGAGGATTAATGGCTAAAGCCAGCTATAAAGACCTGCTGCCTAGATTAAGGTTGGAGCGTTTACCTGCACACATCGGCATCATTATGGATGGTAATGGAAGATGGGCTAAACAGCGCCATAGACCGCATTTGTATGGACATCGTGAAGGTGCCAAATCCATCCGTGAAATAGTGGAACTGGGGGTTGAACTAAAAATTGCCTACCTTACTTTCTATGCCTTTTCCACAGAAAACTGGAATCGTCCGAAAGATGAGGTGCGTGGCTTACTAAAGCTGCTAAAAGACAGGCTGATCAAAGAAATCCCCGAGATGAACAGACAAAATATTTGCTTACAGTTTATCGGCTCTACAGGCAGATTGGAGCCAACTTACTGGGCTGAAATGCTTTCCATTATTGAACCTACGAAAAAGAACACGGGCATGGTGGTGAATATAGCCTTTAATTACGGTGGACGGCTGGAAATAATTGAAGGCATCAAAAAGCTAATCGCCGAAAATGACACAGCAAAACTAAAAGACCTTAGCCCCGATAACTTTTCAGAATATCTATGGACAGCCGGTCAGCCCGATCCGGATTTAATTATCCGCACCAGCGGCGAAATGCGGCTTTCTAACTTTCTGCTGTGGCAGGCAGCTTATGCAGAAATTTATGTAACCGAAACCTTGTGGCCAGATTTTGACAAAATTGAGCTGATCAAGGCATTGTTGGATTACCAGGCACGGGAAAGACGTTTTGGTGGCAGAAATAAATGACTGAGCTACAAAGCAGATTATTAACCTCTGTAATTCTGATCCCTTTGGCTCTTTTTGCGCTGTACTTTGGAGGCTTACCCCTGGTTATTGCTTTATCAGTAGTAGCTGTAGTGGGCACACAAGAGTACATTTTGATGCTGCGAAACACCGGAATCCAGATTAAGCAATATTGGATAGCTGTAAGCTTACTGCTATATTTGGCATTAGTTTACAGCAACGGGATGGAAATACCTTTGTTATGGATAGCATTGTTGCTGTTGCTGCTTGAAGCAGTGCTGTTTTGGGATGCAAAAAAATCTGTGCCCCGCAGCTTTGCCATGCTATTCGGTATTGTTTATACAGCCTTGTTTCCCGCTTTGATAGCCAAAGTGGGATTATTATACCCAAAACAGAAGATTTTACTTGCCTTAATTCTGATGATCTGGATAGTGGATTCAATTGCTTATTTTGTCGGAATGAAATTTGGTAAAAAACGCAATGTAACAGCAATTAGCCCCAAGAAATCGCTGGAAGGTTTCTTGGCAGGAGCTATTGCCCCGTGGCTGATTTTGATTATAATGTACATAGGTAAGCAGAGATTTCTGCCACTTAGCCAGATGATTGTAATAGCGGTTGCCGCCGGTGTTTTTGGTCAATTGGGAGATTTGGTGGAATCGATGCTAAAAAGGTTTTGTGATGTTAAGGACAGCTCGAATCTGATCCCCGGTCACGGTGGTATATTGGATCGATCTGATAGTATCCTGCTTGCAGGTTCATTTTTATACTGTGCACTAATAATTTTAGAAAAAAATGTGAGGTAAACATGATTAAAAAAGCACTAACAACCATCATCCTGCTGGCTGCAATCGTAGCCATCTTTGGACAAGCCGCTGATCTCTTCTTCTCCGAATATTTGGAAGGAAGCAGCAACAACAAGGCACTCGAAATATTCAACGGAACCGGTAGCCCGGTTGATCTCTCTAATTATACCGTGAAACTTGGCTCCAACGGCGGAGAATGGAGTACCACCAATATTATTACTCTAACTGGCACCCTCAATTCGGGCAGTTGCTTTGTAATTGCCAATGCCGGGGCTAACCCCACCATTCTTGGCATCGCCGGTGTAACCTCAACCGTTACCTATTACAACGGTGACGATGCTGTAGCATTGTTCAATGGCACCACCATGATTGATATTATCGGTGTTTATCAAAGTGATCCTGGCACAGCCTGGAACGTTGCCGGTACTGAAGGTGCAACCTTGAACCACACCCTTATTCGTAAGCCTAATGTTACACAGGGTAATCTGGATTTCATCACTGGAGCCGGAACCAACCAAGATGACTCTGAATGGGTTGTTTTCGCCCAAGATTACATTACTGATCTTGGAATCCATACCTTTGATCCCGGCGCAACAGACCCTGCGGCAACCCCTACCTTTGATCCCGCCGCTGGTGTTTACAGTTCACCCATTAACGTAACAATTGCTTGTGCCACACCCGGTGCTGAAATTCGTTACACTACTAATGGCTCGGACCCTAGCGCTACATCTACCCTTTACTCTGCACCTGTGGCCATTTCCGCATCTACTACACTGAAAGCCAAAGCCTTTGCTACAGGTATGGATCCTTCCTACACTGCAACCGCTGATTACACTTTCCCCGTGATGGTTTCCAACATTGCAGCCCTAAGAGCTGCTTCTGCCGATGCCAGCACAGTATATCACTTAACCGGCGAAGTAATCCTAACCTTCCAACAAGCCTGGCGTCATCAGAAATTCATCCAGGACAACACCGGAGCAATATTAATTGATGACCAACCCGGAGTTATTCTCACTACTTACAACATTGGCGATGGCATCACCGGTCTTACCGGAACCTTGTCCCGCTACAGCTCAGGTATGCTGCAATTCTGGCCTACAATGAATTCCCCTGCTGCAACATCTACTGGGAACACAATCACTCCTCAATTAGTCACAATTGCTGCGATTAGCGCAAATATGGAAATGTACCAATCTCAGTTAGTACGGATTAACACTGTGCACTACGATAATGCTACTGGTAATTATGCAGCTCTTACTAATTACAACATGATTGATGCTAGTGGCACAACTGTGATGCGCACTCAGTTCTCAGATGCAGATTATATCCTTAATCCCACTCCCATGCATACCGGAAACTTCAACGTATATGTAATTGTAACTCAGTTCAACACAACCTTGCAGGTTACCCCCCGCATGCTTGCTGATTTCAATCCTCCTGTGGCTAATGACGATCCTTCTGTCACTCCTGTTGGCGCAAACTTGATTGGGAACTATCCCAATCCCTTCAATCCTGAAACTACTATTAGTTTCTCGCTTGATAAATCTGCTCCAGCCGATGTGGTGATCTACAACCAAAAAGGACAGATTGTGAAGAATTACGCACTGCCTATGGCTGCCAAAGGAATCACCAATCTACAGTGGAATGGTAAAGACGATAACGGTCTTTCCGTAGCCAGCGGTGTGTATTATTTCCGCTTAAAATCCGGAAGCTACAGCAGCACCAAGAAAATGGTTCTGATGAAGTAGTTTGAACTTAAAGAGTCACCTGTAT
>JAVEUB010000269.1:0-4029 GCA_034005785.1 Cloacimonas sp. (SeqCode)
CATCGATCAGGAAACCGGTTCAAACGGCGCCCGTAAAGATGAACTGCTGAAAAAATATGTGGAAATCTGGAAAACAGACGCCAATGCTTTTGCCAAACGTAAGGAAAACAGCACCGCCCTGCGCGCTATGTTGTTCCCCGAAAAGTTTGGCGTAACAGAAGCAGCCCCGGCTAACTAATACTGCCTTTATTATGAAGTTCAAACAGCATCACGCTTTGCAGATGCTGTTTGAACCTTTTTTTTGGAACACTGGCTTCAGAGCTTGTGCGAAAACGTTTTGTCATACCCAAGGATAGGACATCGCAATGCAATATCAAGAATTTCTAAAACACATCTACCAGAAGTATTCCGGTAACGTGAAGCTGGAACTGAGCCGCATGATTGGTCTGCTGGCAGATATGGATCATCCCGAAGCAGCTTTGCAGGGATTCCATGTAGGTGGAACAAATGGCAAAGGCAGTGTGTGTGCCACTCTGGAAGCCTTGTGCCTGGCTCATGGACACAAAACCGCCATGAATACTTCTCCCCATCTGATCAATTACACCGAGCGATTTCGCATAGATGGGCAGGAAGTACCTTTCGAAACCGTTTTGGCTTCCTTTCATAAGTATGAGCCGCTATTTGAGAAATGGGATGCTTCCTTCTTTGAGATTACTACTGCCATTGCTTTTGCTTTGTTTGCCGAGCGTAAAATTGACGCAACAATAATTGAAGTAGGTCTTGGCGGCAGGCTGGATGCCACCAATCTCTTCGTTCCGGATGTAGCTGTTATTACCAATATCGGCTTGGATCACATTAAAACCTTGGGCGGAACACTGGAGATTATTGCCGGTGAAAAAGCAGGCATAATAAAGCCGGAAGTTCCTCTTGTGCTTGGTGATATGGAAGAATCTCCATGCCAGATTATCGAAGCGATTGCCCTTGCCAAAAAAGCCCCTGTTTACCGCTATGGACGCGATTGGCAAGCTGAAATTCGTAGCGATCAAGTGGCAGGAATGACCTTTAACTACTGCTTTGGTGAGTATAACTTTAATAATTTGCAAGCCAATCTGATCGGCGAACATCAAGCGATAAATTTGGGCACAGCCTTAACTGCCTATATTCTTTATGCCAAACAGCACGGTTTGGCGGTTTCGGAAACTGCTATACGCGCTGCACTAAAACAGATTAACTGGCAAGGGCGCATGCAGGTGCTATGCACAGCTCCCGTACTAATTCTCGATGGAGCACACAATGTGCATGGTATTAAAGCACTTATGCGCACCCTGCAAATGATGTTTCCGCAGCGCAAAATAAAGTTCCTCATCTCCATTTTGGGGGATAAGGATTATAGCGAAATGATAGCTCTGATCTGCTCGATGGCCGAAAAGGTGTACATTGCTCAAAACCAATCCGAGCGTGCCGCAAGCGCTGTGGATCAGGCAAACAAAGTGCAAAAACATGGCGTTCCCTACATAACTGCAGATTCTGTGGCAGCGGCTTTGCAGCTTGCTTTGTCCGAATGCGCTGCCTCCGATGTCCTTGTTGCCGGAGGTTCATTATACACTGTGGGCGAAGTATTGCAAGCTTTTAAAGCAGATGCATAAAGCACTGGAGCAATACATAGCCGAGCTATTGCCGCTTTTTAGCCGGGCTGGAATCCATTGTGATGATCAGCGTGAAATTCTATATGGTGCTCAGATAAGGCTGTCCAAAGATAAATATCAAACCGTGTTGAACGTGTATCATTCTGCCAAGAAAGGTGTTAGCAGCGTTGTGGGAGGAACTCACAGCCCGCTAAAAAACCTGGTGCAAGCATTGATCGATGGCAATGAGGCAGAAGTACCCGCAGGCTTGGCATTTCACAACTGGACGTCCTGGATTGGAGCCGATGAATGTGGCAAGGGCGATTACTTTGGAGCACCTGCTGTGTGTGCTTTTGCCTACGATGAATCTCTGGAGGCAGAATTTAAGCGCATGGGCATTACGGACAGCAAAAAACTACGCGATCCGGAGATTAATGCTATGGCTAAACAGCTTTACAGCCGCCATCCTGAACGCATTGCCTGCATAGTGCTGAAACCACCCAAATACAACGAGCTGATTGCCAATTTTAAGCGCCAAACACTTAATCTGAACGACGTTCTGGCTTGGCTGCACAGCACAAATATCCTTAATTTGCAACAAATCCAGCCCTCGGCTCAGGGTATTTTGGTGGATCAATTCAGCACCTCGCAAAAAGTGCGGCGTGCACTAAGCGAAAAAAAGTGTCCCATCCCTTGCGTGGAAAGAACCGGAGCTGAAGCCGATCTTGCTGTGGCAGCAGCTTCTATTATAGCCCGTTACCAGTTTCTGCAAACCTTTATGGCGATGCGGCAATTCTACCAAATGGATTTTCCCTTGGGTGCAACCCATGTTATCCCCACAGCTATTGCCTTTTCCAATAAATATGGCTTTAATCGCCTTGGAGAAGTAGCTAAGTTGCATTTTAAAACTACACTACAGGTACAGGAAAAGCTTGCAAAAATATAGAGCCAGAACAAAAGCTGAACTACCCCTGGAGCGTGTTTGACTTATAGTTTTGCCGCATGTACCAATAGCTCCACCATCTATCCTCTATTTACAATTGTCACACCAGCTTGCGGCAAAAATATGAGTTAAACCGCGGATTGCATGATAATAATAAAGTGTAGCCAAATATTCTGTTACTCTGTAGCCTTCATCACAGCACAGTTTTTCCCATTGTCTCGAAGCCCGCGTTTTAACTCAAAAATTTGCGGCAAAAGTTAGTACCATTATCTTTATATCTATCCCCGCAAATTTTTAAGTCAAATTCGCTCGTAGGGTTTTGCGTGTAAGGTTAGATTATTTTTCGGCAGGCTGTGGACAAAGTTCCACATTTGATAAGAGTACTACGAGAGCAGCAAGATCCGCATTGATAAAGGATTTAGTTGATATCAGAGCATTAAATGCCTGCACGGCTAAATAAGATCAGAAATAGAACCCCAATCACTAACTATCAGTAACATAAGCAGATACTGCACTTTTTTGTTTCTACATAACTTGGGCGGAGATATATACCACTTTCCAATTTTACTTTAGCACATAATAAAATATCTTGTCATATTATGATAAACTACTATATTGAGATGTACGGTGAATGTTATCGTTCACTTAACAAAGTGCTTTAGACAGATTTATTATATTGTGTTTTAAGGAGGTATCATG
Organism: Cloacimonas sp. (SeqCode); assembly: GCA_034005785.1. GTDB lineage: Bacteria > Cloacimonadota > Cloacimonadia > Cloacimonadales > Cloacimonadaceae > Cloacimonas. The sequence continues at coordinate 3,208 of JAVEUB010000269.1, forward strand.
AAACACAAACACATCTTACTTATCGTACTGCTGCTTGTAGGAGTGGCGTCATTAGCTTGGGCGCAAACGCCCTGCCTATCATTTGATGGCGTAAACGATTATGTTAGTTTCGGCAGCAATTCTGCTTTCAATTTTAGTAGTGGAGCGGCAACATACGAAGCTTGGATAAACTGGGCGGTAACACCTCAAAATGATGGAACTGGTAATGGTGTTGTATTCGCTAATATGGTGCCTGGTAGTGCGGGGCAGATTATTATTGGTATTCATAATAATCGGCTTTTCTGTGGAACTACTGCTTACCAATATGGGTTATCGAATGCAAGCAGTTACATTACTGCCAATGTTTGGCATCATTGGGCGGTTGTACACACTATTTCTCCAGCCCACGTTAAGTTATATCTTGATGGCATCGAGATTACATTAACCAATGTGGCTAATCAATACAACCCACAAGGAACTGGTTTTAGAATTGGTTCACGAGCTTCTGGAGCTTTGGCTCAGTATTTTTTTAAAGGAAAGATGGACGATGTTCGTGTGTGGAATGTGGCCAGAACTGCTACAGAAATAGCTGATAACTATGATAATGAATTAGCAGCCCCTTTACCTGCAAGTTTGGTTGGATACTGGAAATTGAACGAAAGTGGTACTACTCAAACGGCCAGTGACGAAACTGGCGTCAACAATGGTACTTTACTTCCCGCTGGATATGTAAATGGTCCTCAATGGGATGAAGAAGGCACTGAAACCCTACCTGTGGAACTTTCCTCGTTTACAGCTGTTCTCACTGCCGAGTACTTTGTAAAACAGATCGGAAGAGCACAC
>JAVEUB010000270.1:0-4012 GCA_034005785.1 Cloacimonas sp. (SeqCode)
CTCTTCCGATCTAGCTATTACTACTTCTGATGGAGGGTTCATTATTCTGGTGGGCACGCTTGCGGGTGAAGTGCTCAAGTTCAATAGCAATTTCGGGTTGCAATGGACAGCGGATGTGCTGCAAGATGAACACATTGGAGCGGGTAAACGCCCTATTATGGAGCTAAGCAATGGGGATTATCTTTACTGTGCCGGTGTGGTTAGCAGTACTTCGGAAAATTCTCCTCATTCCTTTGCTCTGGTGCGAATTACCTCTGAAGGAGTTCTGGTGTATGATCCCTACGAGGCGGTTCCAGCAATAAGCAAGCTGAATGTATATCCCAATCCCTTTGCTGGTCAGCTATCAATTTCATTGAAGCAAAAAGTTAGCTCTGAAGCACGGATAATAGTATTTAACTTTAAGGGACAACAGGTAGATAGCTTTATCCCCAGTGATGGTACGCTTATCTGGCAAGCGCAAAATCTACCTGCTGGGATTTATTTTATCAAGCTGGAAGAAAGCGGTAAAGTGCTGCAAACAAGCAAAGTAGTCTTAGTAAAATAATGTTACAAGGTACCCAGCCTGAAAAGGATGGTACATTGGTAGCACGAGGTAAGAACCCCGTGCTACCAATGTACCATCCTTATAGGATTAAGGCAGGCATTCCCCCATTTTTCCTTTATTTCCGTTCTATTATTGACATTCCTGCGTAGGAGCTTGTGTGAAAACGTTTTGTCATTCCTGCGTAGGAGCTTGTGTGAAAACGCTTGTCATTCCTGCGTAGGAGCTTGTGTGAAAACGCTTGTCATTCCTGCGGAGGCAGGAATCCAGCCCATTTGTAAGTTCTGTAAGAACGGCAGATATATGTCTATACTGCAATGCTTTATTTGTGTCATCCCTAATGGGATTCATCAGGGCTGGATTCCCGCCTCCGCGGGAATGACAGAAGGTTTTGCAGTTTTCGCACAAGCTCCTACGCAGGAATGACAGGAAAAAAAGTGGGAATGCCAGTTATAGGATTAAGGTTGTTGACAAAGCCCCGAAGAGATGTAATTTTCGATTAATCTCATCCTCCCAAAACATAAAACCTAAAACCTAACGCCTAACACCTGTCACCTGTCACCTGTCACCTGTCACCTGTCACCTTACGCCTAACAACTTATGCAACTGCAAGCTAAGCATCGCGTTAACCCCATCTTCCAGCATCCAGGCGGCCAGGGTTTCTGGTTCCAACAAAGTGGTGACGGGGGAAAAGTGGATGGTTTTCACTTTGGGCTGGTTCAGTTCGATAAAATTTAGGGCAAAGCGGTAGTCTATATAGTTGGTTAATACAAATTTAAGCTCATCGTGGGTTTGCAGACATTTCAGATTACAGGTTACAAAACTATCGCCGACTCCGCTACCAGGGGTTTTTACATCTACTATCTTATACACAAAATCCGGCACCTCAGCCAAGTTAATAGAGCCATTGGTTTCCAGCAGGATTTTGTAGTTAGCAGCGTGCAAGGCGGCAAACAATTCTGCAACATCATCTTGGAGCATGGGTTCGCCACCTGTAATTTCTACTAACGAGCAGGGGTAGATTTTAATTGCGTCCAGAATGGCAGTTATTGTCATGGGTTTGCCTTCGGTAAAGGCGTGCTTTGTATCACAATAGCTACAGCGGAGGTTGCAGCCTGTTAGGCGGATAAAAATGCAAGGATAACCTGCAAAAGTGGATTCACCTTGTAAGGAATAGAAGATTTCGTTTATGTTGAGGTGTGTTTGCATTTATTAACTATATTGCCGACGTGGACGTCTGATTTACAAATTACTCTGCCGCCGTGGACGTCGGCAGACCTTTCCTGCGGGGACGCAGGAACTCCCAACCTTCCAACTTTCCTTTTAAAAGGGTAAATACGAAAAATCCTTATGATAACCAAGCACTCTGTCTATCTGGTTATTCAATGCCAACGGGTCACCGATCACGAATTTCTCTTTATTGCCGGAGCGGAATGTGCTGTAAGTTTGCTCATCCAGGCTCAGCTCTTCCAGCCAATGGCTATCACCAAAACGGGGAATACCATCCACTATCAAGAGGCGGATTGTGGCAGCTTCGATGCTAAACAAGTTCTCGAACGGCTCGCTCTCCACAGCATCAACCAGCAGCAGATTTTGGCAATTATCCGGATTAAGCTCTGCGTATTTCGTTGGTAGCAAAAGGGCTTTCACGGCATTTTTAGTAACCATCCGGTACAATTCCTGGGGCGGAATATGCGGAAAGTGTTCCCTGATCTTGTGGAATTCTGCAATCAGGTTAATACCTCCGGACATGGTGGAATCGGTTCCGATACACACATTGGCATTGTATTTTAGCGCAGCATCAATCTTAAAAGTTTCGCCAATGAGATAGAAATTGGAACTGGGACACCAGCAAACAGAAGCTTTCATCATGGCAATAGTGGCAATTTCCTCTGCGCTGAAAGCAATCCCATGAATCATCAAAGTATTACCTTTCAGCAGGTTGCGGCTTACCAACTCGCCAAACTCGGCCTTGGTGATTCCATCCTTACCCTCGCCAAGGTGAATAATAAAAGGCATTTTCCCTTGCGTCAGTTTCATTTCCGTTTCGGGGTCTTCCCCACCCCACCAATTGCCCATAGTTATGGAGTGGCACTGACGGAAATTGCGGGGAACATAAATCGGCATGGCGTCGTAATAAAAATCATTCTGAACAGGGGCATGATCTTGCACAATGCTGCACCCGCAAAACAAACTTTTGAAGGCACCAAGTTTTGCCAGCAGCAAGGATTCAGGTTCAGAGAGGATAAATCTGCCATCATTTATCCAAAATTTATTGCGTTCATGAAAGGAGAAGGAGTTTTTCATATCCTCCACCCAAATATGGGAATTGGCATAAGGCCGTTTATCACCCGCGCGAGGCACCCAATTGCCGATCAAATGGTCGTGGGAATTGATCAATGGAACATAGGCAATAGCGCTACTTAAGTCATAACGCACTTCAACATCTGCCTTGGTTGCGGCGGAAAAATGTAAATCAATTCCGTGTTCCACTCGATCAGGGCTAATCACACTGATCGAAGGTTTGATAATCATCCTCTTAGCTCTTTAATCCTTTTTGTTAATTTTGGCACCACGTCAAACAAATCACCCACAATACCCAAATCCGCCACCTTGAAAATAGGCGCATCGGGGTCTCTGTTGATGGCAATAATATAATCTGCACTGGACATTCCGGCAAGATGCTGAATCGCTCCGCTGATGCCAATGGATAAATATATGTTTGGTTTAACTGTTTTTCCTGTTTGCCCCACCTGATGCGAATAGGGTATCCACTCTGCATCCACAGCCGCTCTGGAGGCACCTACAGCGCCACCCAAAGCTTCAGCAAGCTCTTCGATCATGGCGAAATTCTTGGCGTCTTTGATGCCACGTCCACCGGACACGATCACATTGGCTTCGGTGATGTTAATCAAATTTGTTTTTTCTTTTTCAAAGCCCAGCCAGATTGTCTCATCTTCATCCAGATCAAAATTAATCTGCTCCTGCAGCACAATTCCGCTGCGGGAACTATCACGGGCAATGGGATTCATCACTTTATGGCGCACAGTAGCCATCTGAGGACGGTGATTAGCAGTGATTATAGTAGCCATAATATTGCCCCCAAAAGCGGGACGGGTTTGCAGTAAATTGTCGGTATCAGGATCAATTGCCAAGCCGGTACAATCGGCGGTTAAACCTGTATGCAGGTGAATTGCTACGCGAGGAATAAAGCTGCGCCCGGTAACAGTGGCACCTGCTAAGATGATGGCAGGCTTGTATTTCTGAGCAAGCTCGGTGATAGCTTTGGCATAACGCTCGTCCCGAAAATGCTTTAAGGCAGGATCATCCACTACGATCACTTGATCGGCTCCAAAAGCAATCAGTTCCGATGACAGGCTTTCGATTTTGTGACCAAGCACCACGGCACTAAGCTCGGCTCCAAGCTCATCGGCAAGTTCACGTCCTTTGCCCAAAAGCTCGAAAGATACA
>JAVEUB010000025.1:0-16786 GCA_034005785.1 Cloacimonas sp. (SeqCode)
GCTCTTCCGATCTCAAGCTCCAGGTCTTTGGCGGTTTGGGCAGAGAAAGCGCGCGCGGCAAGGTAATCCAACACCTGCTGTCCATGCGCAAAAAGGCTTTCGCTAAAGAACTCACGGGCAGATTTATAGGTGAGTAAAAGTTGTTCGCGCTTAGTGGAAACGGTTTTCGTGCGTTCGTATTCCGGAATCTGAATGCCAGCACGCTGCGCCAGACGCTTCACTGCCTCGATAAAGGTGAGCTTTTCGTAATCGGCCACAAAGCTAAATACATTCCCAGCTTTACCACAGGCGAAACATTTGAAAATCTGCTTGGGCTGGCTAACATAGAGGGACGGCTTGCTGTCATTATGAAACGGGCAAATACCAAGCCAGTTTGCACCGACGTGTTTAAGCGGAAGATAGGCTTGCACCACATCCACGATGTCGTTAGCGTGACGTATTTGCTCTATTAAGCTATTATCCATAATCCTTTCTTGTTTCCCGCAGATTTACGCAGATAAAAAGCCGACTTTGCCAACGAGGATAACAGCATTCCAGATAAGCACCCTGCGCTATAGCTTAACAATGGTAACTCCACTTCCACCCTGATTCATGGGTGGAGTGTCGATATTTATTATCCCTTTTTTGCGTTGCAGATAGCTCCGCACCTTGCTACGCAAAGCGCCTGTGCCTTTGCCATGAACAATGCGCAAGGTGTGTAACCCGCTTAGCGCAGCATCATCCAAAAATTCATCTATCATGGGCATCGCTTCGTCGAAGGTTAAGCCCAATAGTTTCAGTTCCATCCTGGCTTTGGGGCTGGCTGTGCTGCGCACAAATATCTGGCTCTTGGCTTCCTCTGTTTTAGGTTTGGCAGCATACAGAAATTCCAGCGGCGTTTTAAAGCTGATTCCGTTCATATCCACCGTAGCGCTTTCGCCTTGAATGGCAATAATGATAGCTTCTGTATCAAAATTAGCCAGCCACACACGATCCCCAGGTTTGGGGTTAGCCAAAGCTTGATGCGTGGCAATTCCGCTATCGATCAATTCTTGTTGCAATTCTGCGGTCTTTACGCCGATAGCATGCAATTTTCTTTCCGAAAGTGCTTTGCGTTCTGTCTTTTCCAGGCTTTTAAGCTCGTTCAATTCGGCAGCGTAAATCTTCTGCTGCGCAATCAGTTCTTTTTGCAGCTCTTTCAAGTGATTTTGTCGGCGCTTTTTCAGTTCTTCTTCCCAAATGGCTTCTTTGGATTCCAGTTCTTGTATTTTAGCCGCCAGATTGCGCGTTTTCAGCTCGAACTGATAGCTTTGCACGCTTAGCTGCTTCTTTTCTTCCTGCATCTTTTTCAGCAGGCTGGTAAAATCCTGATTTTGGCTTCCCGAAAGGCTTTTAGCGCGCTCAATCAGCGCTGGTTCTATGCCCAAGGAAGCGGCAACTTCGATGGCAAAACTATCACCCGGAAAGCCAGGAACGAAGCGGTAAGTAGGATGCAGGGATTTTAAATCGAACTGCATGGAGGCGTTCACGCAATTGCCATGATGCTCTCCAAAGATTTTCAGGCTGGTGTAGTGCGTGGTAACAATCCCGGGACAGCCCATATCGGCAAAACGTTCCAGAATAGCCTGGGCGAGTGCGGAGCCTTGTTGGGGATCAGTTGCGGCTCCAATTTCATCGATCAGAATGAGGGTACTTTCATTCGCTGCATGCAGCATTTTGCCTATTTTATCCAGATGCGAAGAGAATGTGGACAGCGCATTTTCGATAGACTGATCATCTCCAATATCCGCATATACGGCACTGAACATACCTATTTCGCTATCGCTTGCAGCAGGAACAGGTAGCCCCGAAAGTGCCATCAGTGCAATTAAGCCCACCGCCTTCATTAGCACAGTTTTACCGCCGGTATTAGGTCCGCTCAAAATCACAATGCGATGTTCGTTACCAAGCTCCAGATCAAAGGGGATAACCTTGGCAGGCGTGCCTAAACGCAAGATCAGTAGCGGGTGACGGGCACTTTGCAGGTTTATGGCAGCCTTTGCCAGCATGATCGGCACTTTGGCATCCATAGCCAAGCACAAGCGTCCACAGGCAAAACGGAAATCCAGCCTTGCCAAAAGGCTTTGATTGCGCATAATCTGCTTCTGTGAGGCTTTTATCTGTGCAGTATAAGTGGAAAATATGCGGAAGATTTCCTGTTTTTCTTCCTGTTTCACCATCTGCAGCTCGTTATTCATGGGCACAATCAAAGCTGGCTCCACAAACACGGTGGCTTTGCTACCGGAGTGGCTCTGCACGATGCCATCCACAAAGGGTACAGAACTTTCCTTAATCGGCAGCACATAGCGATCTTCCCGTTGGGTTACAAATTTATCCTGCAGAAAGCGTTCAAAACGGTTATCGCTAAGCAAGCTTTGCATAGTTTTTTGAATCCGCATCCTTACTGCCATAGTTCGTTTGCGGATAGCAGCCAGTTGCGGCGAAGCGGTATCCAGAATTTCGCCTTCATAATCAAATATTTCGGTGAATCTGCGGTTCAGCTCCGTAAATGCTGTAAGCCCGCTAAGCAGGTATTTCAACAGGGGAAAATCGTGAGCAGCTTCAGCGCGGGACAGCACTTCGTCCGAAATACTGTTATTGCGGAAAATGGCGCTAAATTCCTCGAATCCAAACAGGCTGTTACGGCTGTCTTCAAATAGCGCAGTAAGATCGTTCAAGGGTTCAAAATTGAAATCCAGCCCATGACCCAGCAGCTCCTGAATCTCTGCCACCAGCTTTTGGGATTTGCGGATTTCAGCAAGCTCCGATAGCGGCTGTAAAGCATCAGCCAAAGCTGCGCCTAAAGCGCTATGACAGCGTTTGGAAAGCTGAGCGCAGAGGGTTTCATATTCCAGATCAGGATTACTGTATGCCATTTACTTTTAGTTACTATTTCCTTTACTTTCAGTGCGTTGGAGCTGGTGCGGCATCTTGATGAATTTCATGCGTTCGGTTAGCTTAAACTTGGTAAACAGCTCTTCCTTCAACACATTCACCCCGGCATAAACACGATGTTTTTCCCCGTTTTTAAGTGGTGTGGAAAGGGAAGGAATAAAATCCAGCATTACCATAAAAATGATTATTATTAACAGTCCATTGGCAAAACCACCCACGGCTCCCAAACTGCGGTTCAGCGTAGTGAGGTTTAATGCTTTTAGTAGCTGGGTTAAAATATAAACCACAAGGCGTAATACCACCACCACCAGCACAATAATCAGCACTACAGAGACAAGCGTGGCTAAACCACGAGCCAGATGGAATTTAAGCAGTAAACTGCGCTGCAACAGGGGGTAATAATGCCCTACCAGCAAGAAGGTTAAGGAAAAGCCACAAAACTGCACCACGGCTGCCATTAAGCCCTTGCGCCAGCCCAGATAGATGAATAGCAGAATGAAGGCCAGGATAATCCAGTCTAATACTCCCATTGTTCCTCACTTAAAAAAAGCGTACAGGGACGAATCCCTGTAGCTAAGTTCTTTGCATTATAAGCGTTTCCTCGAGGTAGGAAAGCTATTTCAGGTAACGTTGCATACGGCGCTGAATTTTCAGCATCTTCCGGCGTGCAGCGTTAGCTTCGCGTTTTTTCTTTACGCTGGGCTTCTCGTAGGCCTGATTTTTCTTTATCTCGGAAAGGATAGCAGCTTTTTCGCATTTCTTCTTGAAACGTTTTAGCAAAAAATCGAAGGACTCGGTCTCTTTAGCTACGACTGTTGGCAAACAAATCACCACCTTTGGTCTATAATTTAAGTAAATACCACGAAATCCAGAGCCGTAATACTGTCAAGCAGGAAATTGGGAGAGCGAGAGACCACCCTTGGAGCGTGTTTGACTTATAGTTTTGTACCACCAAATTTCATAGAAAAACAGGATATCTTCACCCACAAAACTATGAGTTAAACCGCGGTTTACAAAGTTTTGCGCCACCAAATTTGTCAAATCATCGGAATCCTCAGGCCGTCATAATTGACAGCATTTGGGCTAATCATGACTGCTTTTCGTCAGGTTGTGATACCGATTTGTGAAATGGCAAAGTACACTTCATTCTCCAGGTTCTACTTTAGAGGCCTCATAAAAAGCTTTGAGAGCTATGGCATGCTTTTGATTGTATTTGATAGTCATATCTTCTCCATCTATCTCAAGACTTATTTCCAAGCTAGCATCTGCTGGATCAATACTCTCAAGTTGTTTTATTATATTAGGGCTTTTTAATCTGCCATAAACCATCTGGGCAAAGTGGTTGGCACACAAACATAGTGCATTACCCACAGTATCTGCAGCATCCGATACCTTTCTCGGAACCAAATAGTGAGAAACGAAGAAAGTTTCCCCATTACTTTGATGTAAGGTTGATCCACATATCTGGCACTTTCCTGAGTACCATTCGTCAAGTGATACTCTCACAAGCGGATCAGGGCCATCAAGTATTCTTCTTCTCACTTCTTTGTATCTGTCAGTTTGAGCGCGGCTATTTGTGTGCTTATCGCGCGCCCTATCGGATTCTTTTTCGTAACGGCCATTGGGATTGGAGGAGGTGCCATTATGATCATTCCTCTCATCATCATTGATTGGCTTATCCTTAGTATTGAAGCATGAGAACAACTCATCTGCGAAACTCTGCTTTGTTTCTGTATCTTCTTCACTATCCTCTGCCTCATTATCCTCCTCGGAATCAGAACCTTCACTTGAATTAGTTTTGTTGTTTGCCCCCTTCCCAGAACTCTGACCGGATGAGCCTCCAGAGTTTGATTGGCGATTCTTGTAATGCTGCTGAGCATCATCGTGTGAAGATGAATCAGTGCTTTTGCCTGCTCTGTCATCATCCGCTCCATTAGTATCGTCTGTTTTGTCATCGCTAAAACAAGCTTCCTCTTGATTTTCAGCTTCATCTTGATGTCCATCTGGGTCTTCCGTTGATGGTTCATCCCTATCCGATTTATCTGACGAGGTTGTATGTGCACTCATTAACTGAGCCAATTCATCCAGTATCTGCCAATTGTTTTTTCTTAGTTCAGCACTTAACTCTTTCTCATTTGCACCTAAAGCCCCTTTTACCCACAACTCTAAGTGTTCGTCATGTTCGTTATCAGTCAAAGTTCTACTTATCTCAGCGGCAACAGTAGTTTTCCCCGCAGCTTCAAGATAGTGCATTTTCTCCTCTGATAATTCTATGTAACAATCTCTTGTTCCTTCAACAATTATACCACCCAGAGAATACTCCATAATGAGTTTTCTAGTTTTGTACTCATTCGTTCCGATAAACGCTGATACAATACCCTGGTCAGTTAATGAGTTAAAGCGATCTCTCTGTTTTTCCATTAGCCATATTAGAATTAGAGTCTTAGTCGATTGAGTAAGATATGCAGGGGGAGTAACGGGTGAATTGTCCTCCATATTTCTGAGAGTTATAGCAACAGATTTTTTTAATGATCTAACCTGGAAAGCTGAATGTAGCGATTCCCACTGGCTGTAACTACTCCCTTTGGGATACCAAAGATAGTCCACCTGTTCCTTATTAAAGACATCCTTTAGAATACCGTCATCAGGTATGTAAACTTGAGAGATATTAAGGAATTTCTTGCAGCTTGACCACAGCATTGCTTTTGATAGATATCTCTGCCACCATTCTTCAGAATTTGACTCCGATGAATCGAAAAGTGGTTTTAACCTATAGTATAACATACTTAGCTTGTATTCAATCTCTTCAATCTCTATGATTTCTCTTTTCTGAATGTCCAACCACAACTCGCAGAATTGTTCATCGCCAATATCCGATGCTACATTAAGGACATCTATAAAGAAGTCTTTAATTTTGGGGTACAGGTTTGATAAGAAATAAAACTCATTTTCGAATAGATCGCTTCGATCACTCCAGACGCATATTTTTGGAGAGACCCACTGGACATCATCGTTTTTGTAAACAGCAATACAATTTGATTCAGCAAGTGTTTTCCTCGTATCCTCATCGATTGTGCGAGAATTAAGAGCTGAATAAATGCGCGCTATTAATACTCTGCTACCGGCTCCGCCCTTTGATAAGTCAAGCAGATACGAGACTAAGTCTTCATTAGATATATCATCTCTAATTTGCAGATATTTGAAAACCGGATCAGTGAGTTCATACTCCAAATATGGGACTGAATCTCCCATAATATCCCAAACTCCTTGAGTTTTTTTGAACATCTGGGAGGGCTTACAGAAACCTCTGTTACTAGGGAACCATGGATAATTGCTAATAAATTTACTGATTGGGGATTCTATAAGTATCGAATGACCACTGTTTTTTTTCCAGTATACTGTTGATTGTGTTTCAGGTATGTGATTTGTCCAAAATGCACGTTTACTCCTATTATTCAACCATTGTATTAATGAAAGTACAGATTTTATAGTTAACTCTCCAGTCAATCCAGATGGCATTAACACTCTCTGTAGTTTTATGTTTATCTCCTGTGACCTTGAGCATTCACCAGATGCCTTATTTAAAGCAGACTTTTCTTGGTCGTTATAATCACTTGAGTTTTTCCAATGTCGCCAGGATATTTGGTTAGGATAAGTCGATTCCTTTATCAATGACGGGTATTTTTCAGCATTTGTTATGGAGACAATTGCTGGGCTTTTTCCCTGTTCTGTAATGTATATATCGGATAGGATATGGAAATTACTGTGTTCAACCGTGCTAGTAAAGATGTTTTGCCAACCCGTTTCTGGATCTAACGACATGGGAGTAATGAGCTCTTTATCAGATTTTTGTATAGTGGATAATAGCTCCCGTTGACCTTTATTCAACAGGATTGGAATATCTTCTATTTTTTTCTCTTTGTTCCTATGTACAAGTATAAAATCGGTTACTGATTTGAAATCCTCATCGCTTAAATCATTATAGTTACATAGGAACCACTTCAATGCATCAACCGCATATTTCCCCAAGTCAAAGGGGAAAACACGCAATATTTTGGTCATCCATGTTGTTAACAGCTCATTGTTATTCACAAGAGAATAAAAGTGATCATCAAGGAAGCGAATGGGAACCTTGATACACGATGGAGCATCGTTCAGAGCATTTATATTCTCCTTAGTCGCTTCAAAATATACAGCCTGTTCTTTATCGCATGAGTATCTGACCTTTTTCCTGTCTTTTATTGGGATAATTGAGCATTCTGACAAGATAGCACTTGAAAATTGGTTTTCTTGCCTGGAAAGATACGTAAAGACTTTGATCAATCCTTCGTAACCGATACTAATTATCCAACCAGTGTCCTTTAGACAAGAGACTATATCATCTATGTTAACATCACGGATTCCTATTGCCTTGCGAACGTCTTTGGATAACTCTGATTGAAGTTTGTTGCTTATTAGTCTGTCAATCAATGGTTCAGGAGTTCTATTATCAGAAATTAATTTCCTAAACTCAATGGATGAAATAGCCTTAATAGGCGGAATAAATCTACCATTGGGTTCCGTTGAGACAATCTCCATATTCGCAAGTGTTTCATGTATAGGTTTAATAATAGGTTCAAAGAATACCTCTTTACTGGCTAAAGGTATGTATTTGAAAAGCTTGTATCTAAATTCTTTTGATCTAATAAACGTAGAAAATGCTTCTATGAATAACTCTGGAACTTGGTCTCTTAGCCACAAGTTCCATTGACTATCCTCTTTTATAGCTTCACGTGAACCGGGAACGATAAAATCTGCATTAAGTATGAAAGGTAACCCCGTGTTTTCTAATACAGGTAAGTATGCATATACATAACCACCTTGTGTTTCATCGTTGATAGGTATGACTAATGTGATTTCCCTAGATTTAATATCCTCCCGGTTTTCCGCGTGCACATTATCAGGTTTCAAGAATTGTTTTGAATAAACAAGGAGCTTTCTCATCTCCTCTTTTGATTCGCCATTTTGAAGAATATTGATGCTTAAATCAACAATATTGGGTTGATTAACACTCTTATCGACTATGAGCTCATACTCGTTTTCTATGCTAATCCTTATTTTACAAACTTTTCTTAAAAACAGAATGGATTCCGGAGTAAAACTGTGCAGCATTTTACTTACTTTTTCAAAGCCAAACTCGCCATTATTTAAAGGGAGCACAATAGTAGTCCGACTTGAATCGATTCTATACGGGACAGAATCAACCCATTCAGGAACTATGTATCCCAAACCAAGGCTTTCAATTTTATCAGGAAACCGTACTTGATAATTGTTTGAGAAAATATACGGTGATCTGGTTAGTTTAAACACAGACTTAAACCCGATCCCTTTTTCACCTATATACCCTTCTCTTTTATCTTTAAATGAAGCTCCTATGCTGCACATTGCTTTCATATCCGCTTCCGAAAACCCAATTTCGTTGTTTACTATTATCAATGCGCCGTCAGAATCAACTGTATTATTGGGATCTTGAGTGACTAGTGCGAAGCTTAGGGATGGGTTTTCATTCTCGTATTTATTGTCATCTGCATTTTGAATCAATTCAAGAATAAAGTGGCTGTCTTTATTGTAAAGATCTCGTGACAAGGTATTAATTGATTGTTGAAGATCCGGTAGTAGTGGGTTTTTTTCACCATTGCGATCTGAATCGTCTAACCAGTACTTATCCTTTCTTATCCTACGGATATGTTCATACTGTTCGTTCACCTACATCCCCTTATCAACGTTTCTTATTATTCCATACACAACTGGATTGGCTACAATATCTGTCTTCTCAACAGCAATATCCAAGGCTTGAACATTCCTTGCATATGCAGCCTCCAATGATGCTAATTGAGATCGGTACATACGCAGTATCTTCTCGTCCGAAACATTTTCCATTTTATCTGTTATAGACGATACGACCGCCTGATGACTTGTTTTCAGGCTTTGTTTTTTATACGCGGCTAATTCCTTAGTACGCTCTATATGTATCTGTTTTTCTTCTTTCCATAATTCATAATGACGAGATTCTAAGTGATCCCAATGATTCAACTGAGGTTTTGAGGTTGGTTGGCAATCAGATGCATTCTCAAGCAAGTGTATTAGTTTAGTGCCTATGTTTGGGTCTGAACAAACAGGTTTGAGCTTCAGATCATTTTTGATGCCTCTGGTTTCCCATTTGTAAATCACAAAGTCATGTACTCCAATGGGGAGGTCATGATCTGAAACTTGCAACTCGGTATATGCATAATCAAGGCTTTTTGAATAGTGGGCTGCTTGTTTCACCAAGGGATGCATTGCGTTTATCAAAACCATCTTAGCATCTTGTCCGGCATACTCTGTATTGAATGTGATACCAAGATGACGATCAGCATCTTTCAGCCATTTCTCCCAAGCTCTACCAGGAGCAGAGACGCTAAGCTTCAAGGCTTGGTAATCGCTAAGTAAAGTGTTTCTGGCTTCTGGTGACAATTTCAAGGTCTTTGGCTCTTTGTCCCCAAGTATGTAAGGATGTTGTGTTCCTAATCTTTGGTTAAGGTAGGATTTTATCAAGTGTTCCAGCATTTTCGGAGATAGCCAATAGCTACTGGCAGATTTGATCTCTTGTTCAGTTTGGTTTGTGGGAACCTCAATGCCAAAAAGCTCGTATTGTTGTTGTTCAAGCTTTTCTTCTTCCAGCATCTTGCGCAATTTATTGTCAGCCAATTGCTGAAGCATGATCTTTCTTTCCTCATCAGTTAGCTTTAGGTTTTCAGCAATATTCTTGATTGATAGAGCCAGTTCTCCCAAAATCTCTTCAGAATCGCCGATCGAATGTTCAAATATGCCTATCCTCAGCAAGCAACGATTGTAGATGTCATCATCGATAGTCCCCTCAGTGATCATGTTGTAAATCAGTACTTTTTCGCTCATCTGACCCTTACGATCAATACGCCCAATTCTCTGCTCAATTCTCATGGGATTCCAGGGAAGATCATAGTTGACCATTGTATCACAGAATTGATAGTCGAGTCCTTCGCATCCCACTTCAGAAAACAGCATCACATCAATGCTATCATTATCCTCTGGTGGCAATTGGAATCTTCTCCGTAGCTCAAGACGATCTTCATCGTTGACCCCACCGTAGATAAATCCAACCCTTATCCCAGTCTTGAGCAGGTGTTTATGAAGATACTTCAGGGTATGAATGAAGCTGCTAAAAACCATAACCTTGTTATTGACTAAAGCTTGTTTATCCTTAAGAACTTGTAATAGGGCTTCAAGCTTTGGATCGTTTCCTGAAACTTGGGAAGCCAGTTCCAGTAAGGTATTCACTTCATCTTTAATGCTTTGAATGATCTCAACATCTGGGACAAAATCGAATAGATCATCCCATAGAGTTTCATCCAATCGACGAGTCAGAATATCTTTAAGAAGAGGTAGCAGTCCAAAAATGCAGCTTGCAGCTTGTCTGCGGATAGTGGACATCAAGAAGTTAATGGAAATGTTTCCACTGGTATGTTCCAGTATTCTACGCTGAATGTTTAGCATTTCGTCATGTATCAAAGCTTGTTCCGGGGTGAAACTCACCTTTACGGTCTCAGGTTTGCGGATCACGAAGCTGCCAATATCTCTTCTTCTGGTTCTGTTTATAACACCTGATAATGTGTGAAGGTCTTCCACTTCCGAAATCAATTTGACTCTCTGCTCGTTTGTAATCAAATCTCTGCTCAAATCTTGCAGAACTGCTTTATAAGAGGGATTGTTTTGAGCAATAACTCGTCCCCATTCTGTAGTCAAGACTTGAATTAAGGCCTCTTTTGCATTCTCCCGCCAGCCAGGTTGGTTCTGGCGCAGGGTTTTTACTGCACGAGTTATGAACTGATTCGGCTCCATCATGGTTCTGTAACTATTACGATCAATAATCAAATCAGGGCGAAGGGTATTCAGTAAGACAAACAGATCCTCGCTCTTTGTTTGTATCGGAGTAGCAGTTAGAAACACCACTGCGTCAGCATTGTTACAGAGATAGCTTACAATCTGATTCGCATAGGTGTTGGTATTTCTGATATGATGTGCCTCATCTACGATTATCAGATCAAAATGTGGTGGTGGGTCAAGATCTAATAATCCGAGTCTTTTCCTGCCTCGCTTGGTCTCACCCTGTAGTAATGTCTCATCAAACAATGAATATGGGATAATCGATCTTCGGTAATCTTGCGGCCACTCACCTTCCAAGTCACATTCATCTATACATTGTCTTATTTCTTTGCCATCAAGTTGACGAAAAGACTCATCAAACCTTTTCATTTCATTTAGCCACTTTCTCTCTGCCACCAAAGGCCGGGGGCAGATTATCAATACTGATTGAAGCTCTTTTCTGGCTTGGAGTTCTTTGAGGATTAATCCTGCTTCAATGGTTTTCCCCACGCCAACGCTGTCAGCTATTAAGAGCCTGGGGCGATCTGATCTAATGAACTTTAATACCGGCCTAAACTGGTAAGGAATGTAATCTATCCTTGCAGAGTTCAATGAGTACAGAGTTGAGAGGTTGGGCTGCCTGATCTGGAGAGCAGATATTGCTGCGTTAAACTCATCAAGATTCATGTATTGTAATACTCGTTCTGGAACAGCCTCTAATTGCGATTCGTAAAAGCTTTGAGCTCCACCTTCCCCGAAAACATCAATCCTATTCTCGGGCTCACTACTAAGAATACTCACAACCGCATAGTGCTTATCCGTGTAAGATTTTAATCGAACAATCTGCCCCAGTTGAAAACCCTTAGGAGCAGTTTCATCTGTAGATGAGTTCTGATGCTCTTGACTACTTCCGTTTATGATCTCATGCTTCTTTAGTTGAATATCTTCAATGAGTTTGATGTCAGCATCTATCATCTTAAGGAACCTCTGAGTTGTGTCTAAATCTCGATATATATCATCAGCTCTCGATGGATTACTGCTTTTATGAGCCCAACGGTTTCGGATGGATTGCATCTCTTTTAAGTAATGCCTTTGTTCAGATTCATATCCTTTATGAGCAGATATGCGTGACCAGTTTTGATCAAATATCCTAAGTAGAGCAGCAAGATCGAGACATGTAAGAGACTTTTCTTTAGACCTTAGCAGAATTTCCTTCTGTCGTGGATTCAACACAGCAAGCACCATGTCTTCCCACCAGTTATCGCTCAATGTAGGAAGCTTCACTTCCAGAAAAGTCATTATTTCTACAGTAGCCAGATTTAAGGTAATGTTCATAGATTCCTCCTTCATAATTCTTCCTAAGTTTTGGATATGTTCTTCCCGCTGGGAGTAAGCATCCACAGCGTAAAAGGGCTGCCTATTGTCCCACATATCTTTCGCAGCATCTCCTTAAGTGCAATACTGGTAATCTAATAAGCCTCATCACCAGAAACTATTCTTAGCACTATTTATATCTGAATTCAAATATCACAAGCCCCCAGTTAAATGTCAATTGATAATTTGGGATATATGTGCCATTTACACCGAAAAACATAATTTATTGTAAAGCATTCATAAGCATCTCTGCACCAGGTAAAGCCTTATGCCTCTACGTCACAGTGGTTGCTATATGACATTTGGGGTGTCACTTTATCTCCACACCAAAAAGAACAATGTTGCTTCTATAGTATATGGGGTGACAAATCTCATTTTTGGGAACCGATGAATTGTAAAATCGTGACAACCGCATGACAAAACAGTGGAGATACCCCAATCGATTCTATTATACAGGCAGTTCATCACTAAAATCAAGGCGTATCCACTCCAGTGAAGTCAAGTATCTGATTGTAGCTGCAAGTGATTCTCGCTTTTGAGGATTATCCCACCCCTTCTTCCAATTTAAAACATACTTGTAGAAATCCAATTCGGTTATCAGATCATGTACACCGTGGTGGGTGAGCTCATCCAGAGCAAACATGATAGTTCCGACTTCTTCAGCCTGATCAGTAGATTTTATCCTACTGAAAATATCCACAAGACGAGTAATCTGATAATCGAACTTCAATAGAGAATCTTTAAGACGATATTGTATGGTAGGATACTCCAATCCAGTTTCTATCATTTGCATATTGTTGATGTTCTTAACCTTGATCAAATTCTCTCTTCCGAATACCAGATACATTTTCTGTATGTCTGGCGAAAATGGTCCATAAGCTCCTTTTTTAAACTGAAGCCCTGTACTGATTCCTGATAGTGTTGCCATGTAACAAATCTTTTGAAAAACCGTTGCACCTACCTTAGGGGCATATTTCAAGTTTTCCAAGCGGTACAAAACTTCCAGGATAACAAACCACCCGTCGGGGACCTCTTTAACAACATGTTTGGCAGCAATGTTATTGTTAGGAGCTGTCTCTAAAAACTCCTTGCTTAAGTATTTTTTTTCTGTACCCCAGGGAGCATATATTTCAATGGGAATATCTATGGCAGAAAGCTTTTGATACATAACAGGCCCCACTTGTTGCCAGGACAGACCACCGTTACCGCATCCTAATGGAGGAAATGCGATTGACTGGATTCTCCACTCTTTATACTTAAGAACAAATATGTCCAGACCTTTTATTATACTCTCGAGCTTAGACAAGCCTTTCCAATGGTCTTTAGTAGGGAAATTTAGAATTTTGTTGCCAAAAATATCCTCATACAAATAAGGAAAACCTTCCTCAACTTCTCCCGTTTTGCATCTATCCACATAATCATCATACATCTCTGGGTATTTTTGCTTGAAAAGTTTAGCAATGCCTTTTCCCATAACACCAACGCAATTAACCGTGTTAACTTTGGTCTGCATCGTGCTGGATAGAATGTCACCAATATTAACCTTTACCATTATTGTTCTCCTCTAAAAAACATATCAGAATAGATGTAAATTGGTTTATTAAACCCAAATGATTGAAGCTTTTCTTGTACCAAACTGCTTGCCATATAAGCAGATTGTACATATCTGAAATCAACCATAATCGGAATTAGTGCTTCGGCACAGAGTTTCCCTTTGAGCATATATTTCTTATAAGGTTCTGGATGATCCCAATTTTTTAGATAAATGCTATCAAAATCCAGCTTATCTAAGTCCCGTAAAGGATCAAAAAATCCTGCATAGTCCCTCGCTGCATTCATATCTGAGACAACAGCTCCAGGAATAGATAATACATCAGGGCTTATAGAAAGGACGCAAATCTCCATATACTTCTCTCTTCGTAGATACATCATCGGATTTCTTGGATTGAAGTATAGATTCACATACTCGTGCAACGCCATACCATTTGGTATTTTCTTTACTTCTCTTCTTTCCTGAACATCTTCGAGAGCTACAGAGTGGTGCGCTACATCTGATGCTGCTTTATGACATAGTATCCCTCTGCACATTAAGAAGGAATATTCACCTCTATAGGTGTTATATAGAACAGCTCATTCATAAACGGCATCGTCTTTTCTCCTTTCGTCTATCAATAAACATGAACAGAAGATAGCTTATTTATGTCAATCGATTTATGCTATAAGTCTGCATTATTTCCACAGAGACTGTTCAATTATCCGAACCAAGATACGCTGCTTTCTTTACAGCATGGGGGAATAAGTGGGCGAGGTTTTTCCAATCCACTAAACAAAGGGAGAGTCACCAATAGTGCTATTTTATCTATCGCCCCGAATCTTATTGAATTTTCTCCTGAAAGTGGAATATGGTATCCCCAATTTCTGGGCAGCGAGGGTCTGATTGCCATTGCAATCCTTTATCGTCTGCAACATTTTTTGAACTTCAAAATCATTGAGGCTGAGATTCATATCATGTCTATGTGATAGGCAGCATTCCCCATCAATTACCATCTGGCAGATGAAATCCTCACTTCTCAATTGCTTCTCTTTCAGGAAGATCATCGCTTTTTCAATCATATTTCTCAGTTCACGCACATTTCCTGGGAAAGGATATTCATTCAGGCAGGCAATCACTTCTGGGCCATAGCTAGGGATGGCCTTATTCATCTTGCTGGCATATTCATTTAGGTAATAATCCAAGAGGGGTTTGATATCTTCTTTCCTATCACGCAGGGGTGGAATATGAATTTGGATGGTATTGATGCGGTACACTAGGTCTCCCCGGAATCTATTTTCTAAAATCAAGCTTGACAAGTCCTTGTTAGTAGCAGAGATCAAGCGAAATCCGATCTTGATGGCCTTATTTGATCCCAAGCGTTTTACTTGTTTTGTTTCCAGTACTCGCAGCAGTTTGGCTTGCAAAACCATAGGCATATCACCAATCTCGTCCAAGAATAGTGAGCCTTGGTTTGCTTCTTCAAAGTAACCTTCTTTCCCATTTATCGCTCCGGTGAAAGCTCCTTTTACGTAGCCAAAGAATTCACTTTCAGCCATACTTTCGGGGATTGAACAGCAATTTACATCTACAAAACGACCAATATTTATGGTGTCTGAATAGTGGATAAATCTGGCTACTATTTCTTTGCCAACCCCACTTTCGCCTGTGATCAACACCCTCGTATCCTTGTAAATAGATGCTTCAAAAGCTAATCTCTGCACTTCTTTGATGCTTTCACTGATGCCTACAAAGCCTGTATTCATAGCTTTTTTCAATTCGTTTGAGATCAGCGATTTTTCTTGGCGCAATGAATGTACATTTTGAGCTGTGCTCTGGTATTTCTTCTGTAAGCTATTTAGTTGAGTGCCAATATCATGCTGAAAGATTTCCTCTTTTATGGCATCATATTTCACCCTGTAATTCAAAGCCTCTTTATAGTCATATTTGGCAGTATATATATCGCTGAAGGCCAAGTAACAATCCTTCAATTCAGATTTTTCATCATTTTTTTGAGCTATCGTCATGCTCTTTTCAATCATTTCCAACGCTGCGTCAAAACTTCCTTGTTTGTAAAGGACTATGCCGAGATGTTTGTAAATTGCTGCCTGGTAATGAAATACATCAGCGCTTTCCATGGCCTCTAAAGCTTTTTGGTAATACTTTAGGGCACCATCCAGATTGCCTACATCCTCCAAACAGCCACCCAAATTGTTCAATAACAACACTTTATGATACGGAGGTGATTTCTCATCCAAAAGTTCCAAAGCCTTCAGATAGTACTCCGTAGCTTTATCAAGATCAAATTCACTGTAGGTTACCCCCAGATTCATCAAGGCAGATACCTGGGACGAAGTATTGCCAAATCTCTCTTTTAGGGCTAATGCGTCCTTCAAAAACTGGATAGACTGTTCATATTGATGCATCTGACCGTGGATCACTCCGCAGCATTCAATGGCATTGATATAAGAATTTATCGGCTGTGGATTGGAGCCTGCCTCAATGGCAGCCATGTTCTGTTGAAAAATGGTGATCGCCTTATTCAGATGCTTCAAGCTGAGATCAAAATCTCCCTTATGCCTGAAGAGAATACCCAGATTAGTCTCCACATCGGCGATGCCCAAATCTATCTTTTTTTCTTCGTATATCTGCAAAACTTGCGAAAAAGCATCCTCGGCTTCTTGATATTCATCCAACAGCATATAGCATTTGCCCAAATAGTCAAGATTGTGTACCACATCACCCAATTTGCCTAACAACCTAAGATAAGGCATCATGGCTTTGATGTGCGTGGCACATATCGCAGTTTCACCCTTTCCCTGATGATACATTACCAAATCCTTGCTTGCCTTGATAATGGCCTCGGCATCACTGATAATAATGGCATCATCCAAAGCCTTTTGCAAAAGCTTCAAATCTGTACTTGCTGGTGTCATTTTTTTTCTCCCAACGAATCAAGCGAATCTTTTTTTGACTCTGGATCCCAGCTTAATCGATCCTGAATTTTGTCAAATAGAATATCTCAAGTGCTATGATCACCTGCTCATT
>JAVEUB010000271.1:0-3957 GCA_034005785.1 Cloacimonas sp. (SeqCode)
CAGGCAGCCGAAACTGCCTGTGCTCCTAATGCTGTTTCCGATACTCCCGCAAAACCAAGGCTTAGCATAGCGTTTATCAGTTTGCCTGTAGCCAAACCGCTAAATTCTGTACGAAAGCTGGGGGCTAATGATACATACACAGCTTTGCCGCTTGCCAAAAGCAGCTTGGCTTCGTTTAAGTCATCACGGATCTTCTTTGCTCCCACGGGGCAAACCTGTGTGCAGCGTCCACATAGTATACATGCTTCGGCCATCACAGCAGCGCTGCCATTCACTACCTTAATCGCTTTTACAGGGCATTCACGCACGCATTTATAGCAATCCTGGCACTCAGTTTTTTCGGTATAGATCGGCTGCAATTTGTTCATACTACCAGCAACTCACTATCTAAAATGGCAAACAGATTTTCGGGACGTACCTCGTGGTACATGTTGCCATTAACAATCAAATTTGGTCCCTTGGCGCATTGGCCGATGCACAGTGAGCCTTCGATATGCACGCTACCAGCAAGGCCTTTTAGGCGTAAGTATTCTTCAATGAGTTGCAGGTTTTCACGGTTTTCACGTGCAAAGCAAGAGCTTCCCATGCAGATCATAATCTTTTTCATTTTTCTCTCTTGGCTGCTTCCAAACTAAGTCTTTCCTTCACCTGTTGCAGTTCTGCATGATGAATCACTTCGCCATCTATAACAACAGTGGGGCCAAGATCGCACTTTTCAGTACAGAACGTGGCAGCGATATCGAATCTGGCTCCCCAGGCATTCTCTTCTACCATTTGCAGGCATTTTGCCAAAATGTCCTGAGCTCCACGTAGGTAACAACTGGTTCCCACACAAACTCTTAGCTTGCAGCGATCCTTGCTTCCCACTCCAGAGAAGGAAAGCTCATCATCATCTATGCGTTTACGATTCTGAAAGTGCGTGTGCAGCAGATCATGTGCCTTGTGGCTGTTGGGTTCCTTTAACAAAGTGTTATAAAGTTCATTGATAAAGGGATTATCCTGAGCACGATGCAAAGGCATTACCAGATCTGCATGATAAAGTGATTTCGTACGG
Organism: Cloacimonas sp. (SeqCode); assembly: GCA_034005785.1. Taxonomy (GTDB): domain Bacteria; phylum Cloacimonadota; class Cloacimonadia; order Cloacimonadales; family Cloacimonadaceae; genus Cloacimonas. Next base: position 1,055 of record JAVEUB010000271.1, read on the forward strand.
GCTTTACGCTGGAAGGGATTTGCCACAATTGGTTGTCCAGCACCACCTGTGCAACCTCCTGGACAAGCCATAACTTCCACAATGTCATATTCCGCTTCACCGCTAAGGATTTTGTCACACAGTTCGGCAGCATTTCTTAGGCCATGCACTACTGCCATTTTTAACTGTCCATCTGCCAAAGTAGCTTCACGCAAGCCACCATTTCCACGCACATCCTGCAAAACGATCGATTCCGGCACGGGAATGGAGAATTTATCGGCAGCATAACGCAAAACAGCTTCGCTTACTCCACCGCTGTTTCCAAAAATGACACCTGCACCAGTGGCAAACCCCATAGGTAAATCCATAGATTCCGGTTCCAGATTGTTAAAATCAATCCCAGCTTCTTTGATCATGCGGCCGATTTCCTGAGTAGTAAGCACTATATCCACATCGGCAATACCATCTGTGGTAAATTCCGGCCGTTTACACTCATACTTCTTAGCAGTGCAGGGCATTATGGATACCACCACAAGATCTGCTTTGTTTACCTTTAATTGCTCTGGCAAGCGTTCTTTGGCAATAGAGCCAAACATCTGCTGCGGTGAACGGCATGAGGATAGATTATTAAGCAGTTTGGGGTAGAATTGCTCTGCATATTTTACCCAAGCAGGGCAGCAAGAAGTAAAGATCGGCAGTCTCTCACCCTTGTTTTTACGGGCAATAAACTCGTTAGCTTCTTCCACCACTGTAAGATCTGCCGCAAAAGCAGTATCGAATACCTTATCAAAGCCGATCATCCGCATAGCGGTTATCAATCTGCCTGTATTTAGTTCGGAAGCAGGAATGTTAAACATTTCACCAAGGGCTACCCGAACCGCAGGAGCAATCTGAGCAACCACTGTCTTAGCGGGATTATGAATCGCTTCCCATACCTGAGGAATGTGGCTTTTTACCACAATTGCTCCGGTAGGGCAAACGGCAGCGCACTGTCCGCAATTTACGCAATCCACCTGAGCCAGGCTTTTACCAAAAGCGGCAGAGACGTTCACACCTTGTCCACGCATGGCAAAATCTATCGCCCCAATTCCTTGAACTTCGTCACAATAGCGAACGCAATCACCACAGAGCACGCATTTATTGGGATCCCGAACCAGGCATTCACTGCCCATATCTTTAGGTTTTAGTTCACGCGTGCGCCGAAAACGTACTTTGTCAATGCTAAGCCGGTTAGATAGATCACGCAGCTTACAATCACTGGCACGGCTGCATTGGGGGCATTCCTGATCATGATTTGCCAAGAGCATTTCAACAATTGTTTTGCGCAATTTAATAATCTGATCGGTGTGAGTTTTTATCCTCATTCCTTCGAAAGGTGCAGTGCTGCAGGATGTTACCAAGCCGCGTCCTTCTACTTCCACCATGCATAAACGGCAAGCTCCATAAATACTTAATTCACTGTGATAGCAAAAGGTGGGTATCTCTATATGTGCCTTACGCGCCAGGCTTAAGATGTTTTCTTCGTTTTCCCAAACAATGGGACGGTCATTTATGTATATTAGCTTTTCCACTTTCTTGCTCCTTAGCTGATCGCTTTAAATTTACAGGTATCTATGCAAGCTCTGCACTTGATGCATTTTAGAGGATCGATGGTGTGCACTTGCTTAACTGTGCCACTTATTGCTCCAACCGGACAGATTCTGCTGCAAAGGGTGCAACCTCGGCATAATTCCGGATCTATCCAAATGGGCGTTAAAGCCTTACATACTTTTGTGGGGCAGAATTTTGCCTTCACATGTGCTTCGTATTCTTCCGGGAAATAGCGCATTGTGGAAAGCACAGGGTTAGGAGCTGATTTACCAAGCCCGCAAAGTGAGGTAATCTTCACTGCTTCACCAGCATCCTTCAATAACTCCAGAGTTTCCATAGTTGCTTCACCCGTGGTGATATCCTCCAGCATTTCCAGCATTTGGCGTGTGCCTTCACGGCAGGGAACGCATTTACCGCAGGATTCATGCTGTGTAAAGGTCATAAAATAGCGTGCTGTTTCCACCATACAGGTGCTGCTGTTCATCACAACCATGCCACCGCTGCCCACCATGGCTCCGATTTCTCCCAGAGAATCGAAATCCAGGGGGAGATCTAAATGCTCACGGGTTAAACAACCTCCGCTAGGGCCACCAATCTGCACGGCTTTGAAGGCATCGTTATTAATCTGGCCATCTTTATCCAAAACTCCACCGCCAATTTCGAAAACAATTTCCCGCAGGGTTGTGCCAAAAGGAACTTCGATCAAACCTGTATTTACCACATGTCCGGTTAACGCGAAGGTTTTGGTACCTGGAGAACTGGCTGTGCCCACTTTTCGGTAGTTTTCCACTCCCATGCGTAAAACCTGGGGAACCAAAGCCAAAGTTTCCACGTTATTTATAACCGTCGGCTTGCCAAACAGCCCCTTTTGAGCGGGGAAGGGAGGCTTAGGATTGGGCATGCCGCGTTTGCCTTCAATTGAAGCGATCAATGCAGTCTCTTCTCCACAAACAAAGGCTCCGGCACCTTCCATCACGTTTATGTGGAAGCTTTTTCCAGTGCTAAAGATGTTGTCTCCCAAAATTCCGCAAGCCATGGATATTTCTATAGCCTTGCGGATTCTGGCACAAGCAAGCGGATATTCCATGCGCACATACACATAACCTTCATCAGCTCCGATGGCTTTGGCTGCTATCAGCATGCCTTCTACTACGCTGTGTGGGTTACCTTCCAAAATCGAACGATCCATAAATGCTCCTGGATCACCTTCATCACCGTTGCAGATCACATACTTCTTGGCATTATCAACCACACGGGCAAAGTTCCATTTTAAGCCAGTGGAGAATCCTCCACCGCCACGTCCGCGTAATCCACTTTCCTTAAATATGAGATCG